>JAXDBM010000076.1:0-29358 GCA_034678725.1 Syntrophales bacterium
AGATCCTCTCCCAGCGGGACCGGATTGAGGGGGAGAAGCGACAGGTCACGGTGATGTTCTGCGACATGAAGGGCTTTACCCCCCTTTCCGAGAAGCTCGGCCCCGAAACCATGTATGCCATGATGGACGAGGTCTACGAGATCCTCATCCACAAGGTCCATGACTACGAGGGGACGGTGAACGAGATGACCGGTGACGGGGTCATGGCCCTGTTCGGCGCCCCCATTGCATTGGAGGATGCCCCCCAGCGGGCCATCCGGTCCGCCATGGCGATTCACCGGGAGATGACACGGTTCAGCGAGCGGATGCGTCAGGAGAAGGGGGAGTTCCCGCCGGTGAAGATGCGAATCGGGATTCACACCGGTCCTGTTGTCGTGGGGACATTGGGAAACGACCTCCGTGTTGAGTTCAAGGCGGTGGGGGACACCGTCAACCTGGCTTCCCGGATACAGAGCCTGGCCGCCGCGGGGACGACATTTGTTTCAGAAGATGCCTTCAAGCTGACGGAAGGGCTCTTCCGCTTTGAGTCATTGGGTCCCAAAGAAATCAAGGGAAAAGACAAGCCCGTCGCCATCTACCAGGTGATTGCTCCCAGTTCCAGGCGAACGCGGTTCGATGTCAACGCCGAAAGAGGGCTTACGGCCTTTGTCGGGAGACAGAGAGAACTGGAAAACCTCCTGGACGGCCTGGACCGGGCGAAGGCAGGCAGAGGCCAGGCCTTTTCCCTCATCGGGGAAGCCGGCGTTGGCAAGTCCAGGCTCCTTTACGAGTTTCACAAGACAGTCGCCAACGAAGACATCACATTCCTCGAAGGAAAATGTCTTTCCTACGGACGGGGAGCAGCCTACCACCCGATCATCGATATTCTGAAATCGACCTTTAACATCAATGAGGGAGACGCAGATGCCAAAATCCGGGAAAAGGTTACGAATGGCTTGAAAACATTCAAAATAGATGGAGCTTCCTGCCTTCCCTACCTTCTGGAGCTTTTATCCGTCAAAGACAGCGGCATGGACAAGATTGCCATGAGCCCGGAGGGGAAGAAAGACCGCCTGATTGAAATCATCAAGCAGATTATTCTCAAAGGTTCGGAGATGCGCCCCTTGGTGATGGCGATCGAGGACCTGCACTGGGTGGACAAGAGCACGGAAGACGCCCTGAAATACTTTCTGGAGAGCATTCCCGGCATAAAAGTCCTGCTGATCTTCACGTACCGGCCGGAGTATGTGCACACCTGGGGCCGGAAATCCTTCCACAACCAGTTGACCCTCAACCGGCTGTCCAACCGGGAAAGTCTTGCAATGGCAGCAAACCTGCTGGGAAACGTCCAAATCGACAGGGACATCGAGGAGCTGATTCTGTCCCGAACGGAAGGGATCCCCTTCTTCATCGAGGAGCATGTCAAGGCGCTGAAAGACCTGAAGATCATCGAAAGGCAGAACGGCGCCTACAAGCTCACCAAGGGCATCCAAACCATCACGATCCCATCGACCATTCAGGATGTCATCATGGCCCGGGTGGATGCGCTGCCGGAAGGGGCGAAAGAGATTCTTCGCACCGGCTCGGTTATCGAACGGGAGTTCAGCCACGAGCTGCTCAAGAAAGTGACCGATTTGTCCGAGCCGGAGCTCCTTTCCGGCCTTTCTCTTCTCAAGGATTCGGAGCTGATCTATGAAAGAGGCATCTATCCGGACTCGACCTACATCTTCAAACATGCCCTGACCAGAGAAGTGGTCTATGATTCCATCCTGACCAAAAAGAAAAAGCAGATCCATGAAAAGATCGCCGGCACCATGGAAGAAATCTACAAAGAAGATATCTGCTACCACTATGGCGTTCTGGCCGGTCATTGTATTGCCTGTGAGAATTACGAAAAGGGTGCGGAGTATGCAAGACTGGAGGCAAGAGGATACCAGAAAACGGGATCACTAAGGGATGCTATTGAGTATGCGAAGAAAAGCGTGAACAGCTTGGAAAAGCTGCCCCCGACTGAAGCCAACCAGAAAAAACTCATTGATGCCAGGACAAGGCTTTCAGCTTATTATCTAGATATGAATTTCCAACGTTATGCAAAAGAGGCGGTGGAACCGATTCTTGATCTGGCTTTGGAGTTAAACTACCGAAAAAGGCTACCGGCAATATACACAGCAATAGGGCTCTATTATCTCTTGGTTGAAGAAGACGGCAACAAAGGACTTGAATTAATTGACCAAGCCATAAAAATGGCGGAAGAGGTTGCTGACTACCTTTCATGGTTTTTTGCACTCTATCAATCAGGTAATTTCCTGCCTTTTATTTCAGAATTTAATGAAGCTCACAAGCGCCTTCAACAATCTCTTGATTTCAGTCGGATGGCAAATCAACCAATGGGAATAGCATTTTCAAAAGGCTCTATTGCTCTATGTTATCAATGCGAGGGGAAAATGAATCCCTCTCATGAATTTGCTCGGGAGACATTGACACTGGCCAAAGAAACAGGTGATGCTTATCTCAAAGGTATGGCTTACTCCGTTTATGGTGCGTCTTGTTATGGTAAAGGATTATTTAATGAAGCAAAAGCTAATCTTATCAAATGGGATTCTTCCTATGAAAAATCGGCGCCCATTGCTTGGATTTCATACGCTTATGCCTACTGGGGATTCATGCACCTTGATTTGAGAGAATATGATGATGCGGTGAATTGTTTAGAAAAACAAATTTCAATTTCGGAAAGTTTTAGTTTTCTGCCTTCCATAATCAGACTTTGTCGAACAAGTTTGCTGAGAGCGAAAGTATTGCGTCATGATCAAGACATTGATTTAAGTAAATTATTCACGGACTACCAAAACAATAAACTCAAATATGCAGAAGGCTGGATGGCCAGAAACATAGGAGACATCCTGCTAAACATTGGTGATGATCACCTTGCTGATGCAAAGGTCTGGTTTCAGAAAGCCATGAAAGAAGACACAAAAAATGGTTGTAGGTGGTCGTTAGCAATGGATTATGCCTGTTATGCAAACTGGTTCAAGAAGAGGGGAGACATTCAAGGGGCAAAGGAACAGTTCACCAGGGCCATCGATTTCTTCCGGGAATGCGGGGCGGACGGGTGGGTGAGCCGGACGGAAAAAACCCTGGCTGAGATTGCGTAACGTCAAGATTCCGGAGAACCTGCCTGTCATGACCCCGTCCGGCATGGGCGCGGAAGTCAGGAGGAAGGCCGGGCGTTCTGGAATCTGCATTTTTCCGGATTCTCCGCCTTCGCCCGGCAGGACGGAAATATTCAGGGATGTGACGAGCGAAATCCGAAATTCGTAAAGAGGGAAAGAAATCATGTTCGAGGGGAAGATCATCCCGGGCTACCGCCATCAACCCGGTTTCCACTGCGCGTCCAGCGCCATCCGGAACATTCTCGCGTTCCGGGGGATCCGGGTCAGCGAACCCGCCGTGATCGGCTTGGGGCGGGGGCCGGGGCTCTGCTACCTGGTCATCGACGGGCGCCCGTCGCACCTGGTCCACGTCCGCCACCTCACCCTCGAGGATAACTTCTTCCGGACGGTGAACCTGAAATTCCGGTGGCGGGAGACGGCCGACGCCGCCCTGGCGACGCGCGAGGCGAAGGCCTCGGTTGACCGGGGCCTGCCCGTCCTCATCCAGACCGACATCAAGTATCTCCCCTACTTCAACACCGATCAGCACTTCACCGGCCATGCCGTGGTCATCTGCGGCTATGACGACGACAGGGGCGAGTTCTACGTCTCCGACACGCTCCACCCGGAGACGCTCGCCGTGGCGTTCCCGGACATGGAGCGCTCACGGAGCGCCGTCTTTCCTCCCTTCGCCCTGGACAACAAGTCCTTCGTCCTCGAGGACCTCTCGGGGTTCCGCGTCGACGAGGCCGTGGCGCGGGGCGCCATGCGCGGGTGGGCCGAAGAGAACCTGAACGGCATCCCCGGGCTTCCCCTCCCCTACGGCATTCCCGCGCTGGAAGCACTCATCGGGGATCTGCCCAACTGGAGGGAGGCTGCGGACTGGCAGTGGTCGGCGCGCTTCACCTACCAGATCATTGAGCGGCGGGGAACGGGGGGCGCCGGCTTTCGCACCCTCTACCGGCAGTTCCTCGAGGAGGCGGAAGGGCTGTACCCGTCGATTCAGGGACTGGGCCTCTCGCTGGACATGGCCGTCATCGAGGCCCTCTACCACGACATGGCCGCGGCCTTTCGGCAGGTCAGCGAAGGGGATTCGCCGGACTTCTCCCCCGTGGCGCCGGTCCTCGAGAAGCTCCGGGAGCGGGAAGCGGCCTTCTATCGGAAAATTCTGCTGGAAGTCTGAGTGAATGCCCTGGCGGCTTTTCGATCCCGGGAATCGGGATTCGGAAGGCGCTGAAGACGCCGCTCACGGGAGCATTCGGTAGGCCCGAAAAATCAGCCGCCTTCGAGAAACCGGTCGACGGCCCGCGAAACCTCTTCCACCCGCCGGGCCTTCAGGGACGGCGCCGCCGCCGGTCCGAGCCGGAAGAAAAAATCCTGAACCCCGCCGCCGAAGACATCCCCCAGCAGGGCAACGGTCTGCCGCGTGCGATTCTCCACTTGATCCCGGGCGGCATAGGCGTCGCCCTCCTGCTCGTTCGCGCCGAAGTCGTCGACGAGAAGGACATGCAGGGGACGGGACGGCCGCAGGCGATCGCGGATCGCCTCCCAGAAGCGCCGGTCTGCCTTGTGCGCACCCAGATCGGCGGAGTTGGCGACAAGGACCCGGCCGGGCGCTTCTCCCGCCGCGGGCTCCGTCACGGGTATCGCCGGGATCTGCCAGTCCTGAAGAAACCCGATGATGGCGCCGGTCGCCTCTGCGTAGTGATCGGTGGCGACGACGAGCACGGCGGAGGCCTTTTCGCTCAACGCCTGCAGAAGCGGCCGCCAGACATCATCCATCCGGGAGTGCTCCAGATAGTGGTCGACGAAACGGGAGGCTGCCTGCCGAATCCAGTCCTGGCGGGCAGACCGGACGCGCTCCGGAAACAGCCGCTCCACTTCGCGGCGGAGGATCTCCCGGTAGCCGACGGTCGTCGTGCTCCCCTCCTCCCAGGTGGGATTGACGACCCGCCCCCAGAAGAGACCAGGCGTTCGAATCCCCAGATCATGAAGGCCGCTGATCTCCAGCTCCCTCAGCAGCCGCTCCGGGCGCGCGAAGGCCGGCGCCTCCAGGCTCAGCGTGCCTGAGTAGTCGAAGATGATCAGCCTGTCGAAAGCGCGCCTCATATTCTTCCGGAACGGCAGAAGCGCCAGCCGGTCCTCTTCACGGACGGGAGCGCGCGGCCAAAGCCGATTCGATGATCCCGCTCAGCTCCTGCGCGGCCCGGAAGGGGTCCGGCGCGGCACAGACGGCCGAGACCACGGCAACGCCGTCGGCGCCGGCCAGAACGGCATCCGCCGCGTTGTCGCGGTTCAGGCCGCCGATCCCGACCAGCGGATGGCGCAGCCGCGCACGGATCTTCGTAAGACCGTTCAGCCCCCAGCTCCCCTTCGTGTCCGTCTTGGTGGGTGTCAAGAAAACGGGGCTGACGCCGAGATAATCGACGTCCAGATTCCGGGCCTTCTCCACATCGTCCCAGGTTTCCACGGACAGGCCGATGATGGCTCCCGGCCCCATCAGCCTTCTCGCCATGGCATAGGGCATGTCATCCTGGCCGACGTGGACGCCGTCGGCGCCGCCGGCCAGGGCCACATCGACGCGGTCGTTGATGATGAGCGGCACCCGGAACGGCGCAAGCAGGGCCTTGATGCGCACGGCCTCCTCGATGAACGCTCGGGTGGAAATGTCTTTCTCCCGAAGCTGGACGCAGGCCGCGCCGCCCCGGACAGCCTGCAAAACGACATCCTCCAGCGGCCTTCCGCCGCAGAGACCCCGGTCGGTGACGAGATACAGGCCCCTCATGACCACCCCTCCGCCTTCAGCCGTTGGACAATGTCCGCTTCCGTCAGCCGGCACAGGGCGTCGAGGAAGGCGACATGCAGGCTGCCGGGTCCCGCGGCCTGCGCCGCGGCGATCTCCCCGGCGATCCCCATGACCGCCATGGCCTGCGCCGCGGCGAGGGCCGGGGTATTCTGCACGGCGGCGAAGGCCCCGCAGAGGGCCGACGCGGTGCAGCCCAGCCCGGTCACGCGGGGCATCATCGAGTGACCGTTCCGGATCCGCGCCTCGTCCTGCCCGGAGACGATGTAGTCCGTCTCGCCGCTGACGCAGACGACGCTCCCGCTCCGTTCGCTGAGCGCGCGGGCGGCCGCCAGGGCGTCACTGGAGGCGGCCGTGCTGTCCACCCCCTTCGTCCCGCCGCTCCGGTCCAGGAGGGCCATGATCTCCGAGGCATTTCCCCGAATGATCGCCGGAGTCGACTCCTCGATGAGCCCGCGGGCCGTCTCCGTCCGGTAGCGCGTCGCCCCGGCCCCGACGGGATCAAGGACGACGGGGATGCCTCGCTTCCTTGCCCGGGCGGCCGCCTTGCGCATGGCCTTGACCCATTTCTTGCTCAGCGTGCCGATGTTGACCACCAGGGCGGAGGCGATCCCGACCATGTCCTCCACTTCTTCCTCCGCGTGGGCCATGACGGGGGAGGCCCCGATGGCCAGGAGGGCGTTGGCGGTGCTGTTCATGACCACGTAATTGGTGATGTTGTGGATGACCGGCGATTCCCGGCGGATCCGTTCCACGGACGACCAGATGCCGGCAGCGGTGACTTCCATAATGGCGAACTCCTTTCCCGCTTGACAGAGCGAAAGCGCGTTTCTATAGTTTTCAAAAACAGAGGGGATGACACCATGACGAAACAGGCCATTGAAACCGCGAAGGCCCCGAGTGCCATCGGAACCTATTCGCAGGCCGTGCGCGCCGGGAGCACCGTTTACCTGTCCGGGCAGATCGGCCTGGAACCGGAAAGCATGCAAATGGCGGAAGGCATCGAGGCCCAGACCCGCCGGGTCTTCGATAACCTGCGGGCCGTGGCGGAGGCCGCCGGCGGAAGCCTCGACGGCATGGTCAAGCTGACCGTCTACCTCACCGATCTCGCCCATTTCCCCAGGATCAACGAGATCATGGCGGAGTACTTCCGCAAACCCTACCCGGCCCGGGCCGCGGTCGGCGTGGCCGCCCTTCCCCGCGGCGCCATGGTCGAAATCGAAGGGGTGATGGCCCTACCCTGAGGCCATCATCCGGTAGACCTGCCGCTCCGCCTCCGCGCACCGGCGGAGGATCCCGGCGATGGGCGGCAGGTCGATCCCGTCCGTCCGGCTTCGGATCGCCCGCGCGCATAGAAGGGCGAACTGCCGCCAGAGGTCGCCGGCTTCCGTCATCCGGCCGGAGGCCTCGCGGAGCACCGGATTCGCCAGCAGGTCGGCGGCCTCCTGCAGGAACGCGGCGTACATGAACCGGAACCCGCCGCCGCCGGTGCCGATCTCCTCCTGCATGCGGACGATGTGCCCCAGGATCAGCCGGACGATCCGGGGGTCCTCCCGCCCCATCTTTTCGATCCGGTCGGCCATGAGCAGAATCCCCCGAAGCCCGAAGGGGACCGGCGCGTGAAGCATCATGTTTGCCGTTTTTCGAATGGACTTCCGGACCGCCGCCGGGAGGTCGATCCCGCCGGGGATGAAGGCCGGGTAATAGAGGAAGCCCTTCGGCGCCAGCGTCCCCCGGGCGAAGCGGGCGTTCTGCAGGTCCTCCGGCCGGATCTTCACGAGATGGTCGGCCACCGGGTCGCTGACGACAAATTCATCCCCCTCCTTCGCGCAGACGATGAGGTTGTGAGCGTTGAACTGGAAGCGCATCTCCGGCGGGAAATAGGGGAGCCAGTAAACGGAAGTCTGCAGGCCGACCGCCTGCCCGTCCGCGACGAACCGTTCCAGGTCGAAGAGCGCCTGCCCCCGGTCGCGATACTTCTTCGTCCGGAAGCGCACGCCCAGCCGGCGCTGAATCCCGCCGATGATCGATCTGGGCGGCATCCGGTAGGACAGCAGCGGCATCCCGTTGATCTTGATGAAAGGGAGATAGGCAAAGGTCAGCCCCCCCGCAACGCCGAAGACCATTGGCTCCGACAGCTCCAGCCCGTGGTGGCCAAGCAGGGAGGTCACGACGCCGCTCTCGCAGTGCGCGAAATGCCTGTGCTCGAAACTGCGCCCGTCCTTCAAGTCTCCTCCTCCCCGAAGCGCTTCAGCGCGCGGATCGGGATCCGGAAAAGGTCCGCATACCGCTGCAGCATCCCGTCGCTCAGCTTTCGAAAGACCTCCGGCTTGAGATGGCGCCTCACCTGCCACCGGAAGAGGCCCATGGCCTGGGCCAGGGTGATCGGGTCCATGCAGCGCCGGTGCATGAAGTACGCGATGGGAGACACCTTGCTTTCCAGCGCCTGCGCCCGGGCCGCCTCCGCCTTGCGGCGGTAGTCTTCCAGGGCGTCCAGCAGGACGATCTCCTCCACCTCCCAGCCGGAGGTGGCGCAGGTCCGGTAGCGCCCCTGCTCGTCCAGGGCGTAGAGCGCCTTCTTGAATCCGCCCAGGGTCTTGATGTTGTCCTGGGGCGTCTCGTGGATCTTCATGTCCGTCCCTTTCGCGCCGCGATCAGGTTCATCACGTTCCGCTTGTGGTTGTAAAAAATCAGGGTCGCCGCCGCGACGGCGCCGGCAACCGCAGTGTTGCTCTGATTGTAGACGGTTATGATGCCGATGGCAAGCGCAAGAATCATGAAGAAGGATGCGACGAAGGGGATCCGGACGATGCCGTAGACGGCGACCCAGAGCAGGGCGGCCAGCCCCGTTGCAAGCGGCGCGATGACCAGGGCGAAGCCCATGAAGCCGGCGACGCCCTTCCCTCCCCGGAAGCCGTGGAAGCAGGGGAACCGGTTCCCGGCGACGAGTCCGAGGCCGATCCAGGGGACGCCTTCGGGCAGCAGCAGGTGCGCGGCCAGGGCTGCGAGCGCCGCCCCCCGCCCCAGATCGAGCAGGAGGACCAGAGCCGCCCAGAGCGGGCCGGCCTGGCGGTAGACGTTGGTTGTCCCGGCGTTGCCGCTGTAGCTGTCCCGCGGGTCCCCCTTCCCGATCGCGCGGAGGAGAAGGATGGCGAAGTTGACGGACGCCGCGACGTAGCTCAGCAGAAACAGGACCGCGAAAGACGCCATGGCTCATCCCTCCCGGCGCTTCGGTCCGCAGGGCGGAACGCCCCGGGCCGTTTTCGTCATCGACCGGGCTTCCCGCTTGTCAGCCATGCTCACCCCGCCAGCCCGCCATCATCGCACGGACCTCGTCCATCAGGGCGGGAACGGATAAGCGGCCGTTCCCGTAGTCCGGCTCGACGCTGCCGATCAGCGCCACCTCGACGGCGTTGGGAACGCAGGTGCTGAAGAGAAAACGGTCCGGCGGGAAGAGCTGGTCCGTGTTGCGGATGCCCACCACTCGAATCGGCGCCCGGCAGCGCCTGGCAATGGTGAACACCCCCTTGCTGAAGGGGCCGATCCGGCCGTCGCGGCTTCGATGGGCCTCGGGAAAGACGAAGAGGTTCCCGCCCGACGCGAGGTAATCCATCATCCGCTCGACCCGGTCGATCATGATCGGCGTGAAATCGCCGCTCGCCGTGGAGGGCAGGTACCCGGATGTTTTCAGGATCCAGCCGAAGACGGGATAGCGGAAGAAATCGCTCTTCACGATCGTCTTCTGCCGGGCGAAGAGGGAGACGAAGAGAATGGGATCCAGGTAGGAGAGGTGGTTGCACACGACGACGGCGCCGCGGATGGCGGAGACTTCCGGCGAAACGCGCCATTTCAGCCCGGGCGTGACACGCCGCAGCAGGAAAAAGAAGCTCCGGTGAAAAAGGCAGTTGAGAAGCTGAAAGGCCTCCTCGCGGTTCCGCGAAAAGAGATAGGCGTACAGGTAAAAGGGGGGAAATGCCGCGAGCCAGCCGAAAATGTAGTAGGCCCAAAGCAGGAGCGTCACGGCCAGGTCGACGGCGGGCTTGACGGGTTTCAGCAAAGCGCCCATCGCGGACCTACTCGAACTTCCGGATGATCAGACCGGTGTTCACGCCGCCGAAGGCGAAATTCTGGATCGCCGCGATCCGGACCGCCCGCTCCTCGGGCTTCCGGACGTGGCGGATCATGCCGCACCGCTCGTCCACCTCGTCCAGGTTCAGCGTGGGGGCGACGAACCCCTCCGCCATCATGTACAGGACGAGGATCGTCTCGATCACGCCGCAGGACGCCATGGTGTGCCCCATGTAGCTTTTCAGGGCCGTGACGCGGGGCCGGTCGCCGTAGACCCCGTGAATGGCCTGGGCCTCGATGACGTCGCCCATCTTGGTGGCCGTGGCGTGGGCGCTGACCAGGTCGACGGCGTCCGCCGGGATCGCGGCGTCCTGAAGCGACAGCCGAATGGTCTGCGTGATCCCGCCCAGGTTGGGCAGGATCAGGTCGCCGCCGTTGTTGTTGCAGGCGAAGCCGGCCACCTCGGCGAGAATGGGCGCGCCCCGCCGCCGGGCAAACTCGTACTCCTCCAGCAGGACCGCGCCGGCGCCCTCCCCGACGACCAGCCCGTCTCGGCTGACGTCGAAGGGGCGCGGCGTCAGGCGTGGCGTGTCGTTGAAGCCCGTCGAACAGGCCAGCAGGTTGTCGAAGACGGCCACCGTCGTCGTATCGTACTCGTCCGCCCCGCCGCACAGCATGGCATCCTGCATCCCGTACTTGACTGCCTCGTAGCCGTAGCCGATGGACTGGCTGCTCGTCGTGCAGGCGGTGGATGAGGAGATCACCCGCCCGGTGATGCCGAACATCCGTGTAATGTTGACGGCCGTCGTGTGCACCATGGACTTGAGATAGTCCACGGCCCCGATGGCGGCGTACTCCGAGCGGTCCCCCCCGAAAAACGTCCGGTAGATGCCCCGCTGCACCGTCGGGCTGCCGTGGACCGAGCCGAAGGCGACGCCCAGCCGCCCCGAGGCCATGAAGGCGCCGTCGAGCCCGGCCGTCTCGAAGACCTCCTTCGCCACCTGGCAGGCGTAATAGGCGACCGGGCCCATGGTCTTGCGGTAGAGGCGCTTGAAATCATAGGCCACGGGGTAATCGACCGTTCCGAAGACCCGGGAATGGATGTAGCGGGACAGGAGGTCGTCCTCCCGGAGCGGCTTCACGCCCGAAACGCCCTGGAGAAGGCTCCGCACGATGTCCGCCCGGCCGTGGCCGATGGGCGTGATCGCGGAGCAGGCGGTGATGACGACGCGCCTCGGCATGTCACCCTTCCGCAAGGACGTTTCTGCTTTTCGCCAGCGCCTCCACGTAGCCGCAGATCTGGCGTATGGTCCGAATGTCCATGGCCTGCTTCTTCTCCCCCTGCGTCAGCTCCGAACCCAGATAGGACTCGATGGCCACCAGCAGCTCGATGGCGTCGATGCTGTCGAAATTGTGCCGCTCCCTCAGGTCGTCGTCCGGATCGGGCCGCTCGATCTCGAATTCCTCCTGAAAGATCCGGAGAATCTCACGGGCGATATCCGCTCTCGTCATGCCCCGGCCACCGCCGCTCGTCTTCTTCCGCCCATGCATCCTCCTCGCGCTTTCCGCGTTTCCCGGGGTTCTACCCTTCGGCGCTCCGCAATGTCAAGCGTCAATCTCCGGCCAAGCCCTTCTTCATCCGCCCCGCTTCGGCTGGAACTGCCGCTTCGCGGCCAGGAACGTGGGCAAGTGCGCCAGGAGCCGCCAGAAGCTCCAGCGGTGCTCCCAGAAGCGGCGGGCCATCTTCCTTCGCCACCGGCGGTCGGTGTAGAAGCGCCGGACGTGCCGGTTGTACAGCTCGTCAAGCCGTTCCTTCGAGGCGATCCCCTTCGGGACGAAGACGAAGTTGAGGCAGTTCATAAACCGCCAGTCGTTGTCGAACGCGCCTTCACGGCGGATGTCCGGCCACAGGGGCGCGCCCGGGAAGGGGGTGAACTTGGCCATGTTCATGTCATCCAGACCGAGGGACAGGATGAAGTCGCTGGTGAGCTGAACGGACGCCTCCGTCTCGCCCGGGAGCCCCATCATGAAAAGGCCCTTGGCCCGAAGCCCCGCCGCCTGGATCCGGGCCACCGTCTCCCTTACCGCCGTGAGGTCCACGCCCGACTTGTGGCGCTCCAGCATGGCCGGATCGGCCGATTCGATGCCCAGGGACACCATCAGGCACCCGGCCTGCCGAAGCCGGCGCAGCAGGTCGTCGTCGGTGTGCCCCACCCGCACGGCGCAGTTGAACTGCAACCCCAGCGGCTTTTCCGTGAGCAGCCCGCAGAGCTTCTCGATGCGGCCCCGGTGCGCCGTGAACAGGTCGTCGTAGATGTTGATGTGGCGAACGCCGAACCGCTCCCGCACGTGCTTCATGTGCCCGTAGACGTACTCTGCGGAGTGGTACCGGTAGCTCCGGCGGAAGACGGAGCGGTCGCAGTAGGAGCACTGGTAGGGGCATCCCCGGCTCGTGACCATCGTGGCGCCCGGCCGGTGAATGGAGCTGAACAGGGGCAGCTCGTAGCCGTCAGGGAAACCCCGTAGACCCTCGTAGTCCGGAAAGGGGAGCTCGTCGAGATCGGCGATCGGTGCGCGGTCCCGGTTCATGGCGATCTGCCCGCCGTCACGCCGGATCAGGCCGTCGATCGCCGCGGGATCCCCTCCGTCCGCCAGTTCGGCAAGCGTGATCTCCCCTTCCCCCGGGCAGATGAAGTCGATGTCCTCGAAATCCTCCATCAGCGCGGCGCCCAGGGCGGAGACATGCACGCCGCCGAAGACGGTCTGCACGCCGGGACGGGCCCGCTTGATGGCCGCGGCGAGGTCGTAGCCATCGAGGAAGCTCGATGTCGTGGCTGAGAAGCCGACCAGGTCGGGGTCATGGCCCAGAACGAGCCCGGCATTGGCCTTGACTCCGGCGACGGCATGGGGGCCCATGCAGTCATGGACGAAGACCCGGTGCCCCCGGGCCTTCAGGTAGGCGGACAGGGACAGCAGGCCGAGGGGCGCCATTCGGTTGGCCGTCGTCGTGAAGTCCTTTTTCCCGGGGACCCAGTTCGATCCGGCGGGGTGCACGAGCACGATGCGCATGGGTCATGATCCTTGTCTTGAAACGGCCGCGGCGGTGCAAGGAGCGGATTGGCCGCGGGCCGGATGCCGCCGCGACGGGCCGGCCCTCTCAGTCCCCCGAATGAGGGGCGCGCACCCAGGCGGGAGGCTTCAGCCGCCCGGCCGTCACGTCCTTCATGGCCGCGCCGAGGAGCGCCTCGCGGGGGGCGCCGTCGGGGCCGTAGATCCACAGGTCGAAGATCAGCGCCCGTTCGCGCGCCCCGGCGGGAAGGATTCTGGTGAAGCAGGTCTCCCCCGCCGCGACGGGTCGAAAGATGAACCGCTCCGCAAAACCGACCGGAAAGGCGACGACGCCCGCGTAGCGCTGCCCCCAGGCACAGGCGCAATGGATGGCCGCGTCCATGGGAAAGGGCGAGCCGAGCACGCCCGCCGCCCCGGCGACGGACCCCCCGGATACCTGAGCAACGGCGCCCGCCTCCGAGAGGACCAGGGTCCCGTCCAGGACATTGCGGTAGGCGGGCCCGAAGGGGATTAGTTCACGGTACAGCCGCCCGGGGGAAACGCGAAAGCCTTCCCCCGCGAGCCGCGACGCCTGTTCGAGCCGCAGGACCGGGATGCCGGGGGCCTCCCCCCGGAAGCGGACGGCCGCATGCTCCTTCGCGCGGCGAATGCGGCCGCTGCGTGAGACGCTCTCCGTCAGCAGGCGGCAGACCCGGTCCCCGTTTTCGCGGCGCTCGATCTCGCAGACGGCCTCGATCCGGCCCTCCCCGGGGTCAATCGGAAGAAACCGGGGAAAAGACGCCTCCGCCATCGCGCGGACCGGGCGCTCCGGCGCATCTTCACGCGCGGCGCGGGCCAGGGCGTTCAGGGCCTCCGCCGCCGGCAAAACGGCCTGCCCCTCGATCCGGTGATCCAGAAGGTAGGGCGCGACGCCGATGCGCAGCGGCAGCCGGACCCGCCCCTTCACGACGGGAACGTCTTCCATAGATGCACGGTTTTCGGGTCGACGGCAACGGGCTTACCCGCCGCGTTGAGGGCGCAGTGCCTCGTGAAACCGAGGCAGATCAGCAGGCCGCTTTCGGCATGGGTGATCGCGTAGTCGAACCGAAGGCGGACCCGCTCCAGTTCGGCCGGCCGCGTGTGCACCCAGATGGGGTCGTCGTAGTAGAGCGGACTGGAGAAGCGGACGCCGAGGTCGATGATGGGATAGACGTAGCCGCTTTCCTCGATCTCCCGGTAGGGGTAGGCGGCATCCCGCATCAGCGATGCCCGCCCGAACTCGAAGTAGCGGAAGTAGCTGGCATGATAGACCACGGAGGACCGGTCCGTGTCGGCATAGAGGATCCGGTTTCCGCAGCGGTGCCAGACGTGGCCGGTGGTCCGGTCCCTCACGTACCTTTCATTGTTGCCGTAGGGCTCCGGTTTGAACGGTTTGGGCTGCAAGGCTATACCCCCCTGAAGATGATGCAGCAGTTCGTGCCGCCGAATCCGAAGGCGTTCGCCAGGGCGATTTCGTGGCGCTGCCGGCGGGCCGCGTTTGGCACCACGTCCACGTCGCCCAGGTGCGGGTCTGGAATGTGGTTGATCGTCGGCAGGATCACCCCCTGCTGCATCCCCTCGATGGTCAGGGCGTCTTCGATCGCCGCGGCGGCGCCGATGGTGTGCCCGATCTGCGACTTGTTCGACGAAACGGGAATGTCCGCCAGCCGCTTTCCGAAAACCGTGCGCAGGCAGGCGATCTCCGTCGCGTCGCCCCGCGGGGTGGAGGTCCCGTGGGCGTTGACGTACTGGATGTCGTCGCGCGACAGCCCGGCGTCCTCAATGGCGTCGCGGATCGCGCGGACGATGGTTTCCCTGTTGGGATTGGTGAAATGGTAGGCGTCCGACGTCCAGCCGACGCCCAGCACTTCCGCCCGGGGCTTCAGTCCGCGGGGGGCGAGCATCTCCTCGGCGGCCAGCACCAGGACGCCGGCGCCCTCCGCCAGGACGAATCCCTTCCGGTCCGCGCTGAACGGGCGGGACGCCTGGGCCGGGTCGGCATGGGCCCGGTCCCCGGGCCTGACCTTCAGGGTTGCGTTCATGTTGGCGAACCCGTGGATCAGTTCCGGGATGATGCACGTATCGACGCCGCCGGCGAGAACGAAATCGCAGTCCCCGTCGCGGATCATCCGGGCGCCGATCCCCACAGCGTGGTTCCCCGAAGCGCAGGCCCCCTGTGGCGAGAAGATGGGTCCGGTGAAGCGGAACAGGATGCCGGCCTTCCCGGAGGGCAGATTGGCGCACAGGTTGGGAAGGAGATAGGGGCTGACCCGCAGCGGCCCCCGGTTCCGGAGGTTCTCCGCGGCAATGCGGAAAGCGTCCGTCCCGTTCAGGGCGGAGCCAATCAGGCAGGCCGTGCGGGGCCCCGCCTCGCGGTCGATCTGAAGTCCGGCATGCTCCAGGGCCTCCTGGACGACCGCCATCGTGAGCAGGACGAAGGCGGCATTCCAGTTGTAGATCTCCCGAGCATCCGCGAAGTCGAGGCTGCGGGGGTCCCAGTCCGGGATCTCCCCCACGACGTTGCAGAGGGAATCGACCTCGCAGCGGGTCACCTTGCGGAATCCCGCCTCGCCCCGCACCGCCCGCTCCCAGGTCTTTCCGAAGGTCCGGCCGAGCGGCGTGGCTGCGCCGTATCCGACCACGAACACGCGTCTGTTTCTGGGCGCCCTCATCTTCCGCTCATGAGATTCATTGCACCTTCCTGAACACGATGCAGGCATTGCACCCGCCGAAGCCGAAGGCGTTTTTCAGCAGGAACTCCTGGTCAAGCGTTCGGGCGCCCTCGGGTACGCAGTCCATCTCGATCTCCGGATCCGGCGCGTAATTGATGGTGGGCAGGGCCACATCCCGGCACATCCCTTCCAGCGCCAGCACGATCTCGACGGCGCTCGAAGCCCCCATGGCGTGGCCGATCTGCGATTTGTTGGCCGACACCGGCGGGACCGGCCGGCCGGAAAAGATCTCCTTCAGGGCATCTGCCTCGACGCGGTCGCCGATCCGGGTCGAGGTGCCGTGGGCATTGATGGCGTCCACGTCCTCCGGTTGAATGCCCGCGCGGTCGATGCTCTCCTGCATGCAGCGCCGGACCGTCTCCGGGTTGGGGGCGACGAAATGATGGGCGTCCGCCGTCATGCTCCAGCCGGCCATCTTCACCCGATAGGCCAGGCCGTGCGCCTTCGCGAAGGCCGCGGTCGCGATCACGATGCAGGCGGCCCCTTCGGAGACCACGAAGCCCCTCCGCCCGATCGAAAAGGGGCAGCTCGCCTTCTCCGGTGGGGTCTCCGGCTGTCCCTCGCGCGGGCGGTAGGCCCCGTTCATCGTGGCAAAGCCGGCGACGATGGGCTCCACCAGCGGAAAATCGACGGCCCCGCAGATCGCGACGTCGGCCATCCCCTGCGCGAGAAACAGGGCGCCGGCGATCAGGGAGGAGCTGCCGGTGGCGCAGGCGGTGACGGGCGAAACGATGGGGCCCGTCGCCCCGGTCAGCATGGAGACCTTGCCCGCCGCCATGTTGATGCAGGAATTCGGGTTGGTGAACGGGTGGGGGAGCTTCCCGGCGGCGGCGAGCAGCCGGTCGGCGGCGATCACGGCGTCCAGGCCGCCGATGGCGGAGCCGAAGGTGACGGCGACCCGCGGCGCGATCGCCGGCGTGATCTCCAGGCCGCTTGCCCGCAGGGCGCGGTGAACCACCAGCAGGGCGTGCCGGAAGACCGGCGAGGGCCACTGGGCGAGCGCCCGATCCGACAGAAAGGGGTAGGGACGCGCGTCGAACGCCTCCACCTGCCCGGCAATCCGCACGGGGAATCCCTCGCGCAGCGGGAACCGGGTCAGTTTGCCGATTCCGCTTTCTCCCTCGGCCGCCCGCTGCCACTGGCGGGCCATGTCCGTCCCCAGCGGCGACACGGCATCATAACCCAGAATGACCGGTTTGCTCGAATCCATGCCTACCAGGGGATAAAGCGGTACAGTTTGGCGAACATCTCGTACACTTCGATCCAGTTCCGAAGGTCTTGAGCGCTGCGCAGATGGGCCCGCTTGTTCACCATCACCCAGCTCATGTGCGCGGCGCCGTCCTTGCAGATCGAGCAGTCCCGCGTTGCCGATGTGCAGCAGCGGTGCATGGTTTGAAGGTCCGCGGCCCACCGGATGAACCGGATCAGCCGTTTCGGCTGCGGCTTGCGGTGATCCATCGGCTCCGTCACCGAGGGGCACTCGTCCCAGCCGAAGGGGCGGTCCAGCATCCGGCCGGTGGTGATGATCTCGTGGTAATAACGGCTGGAAATGACCGTGTCCGGATACCGGTCCAGCATGCCGTCCATTTCGGCGCGGATGTCCTTCAAGAGCCCCGGCGTCCAGGAAAAGCCCTCCACGCCCTCGTCATTGGACAGAAGCTGGAGGTGGACCTTCAGCCCCGCATCGGCGATCCGGCGGATGATGGCCTCGGTCCGGCCGACCTGCCGGGGCGTGATGGTGTAGAGGTAGTACGTGCAGGGGTCCCCGGCGTAGTTCCGGCTGGAGACGGCGAAGGTGTTCCGGCCGCGGAGAACCTTCTCGTCCTCCTCGTCGCCCCAGAGGGAGATGCCCACCATCATGTCGGGGAAGCGGTCCCGCGGGATCTTGATCAGCCCGTTGGTCGCGCAGTACGACGGCAGCCGGTCGTAAAAGGCCGCCACCCGGTCCAGGTGCAGGGTCGGCTCCCCGCCGATGAGGATGGCCAGGTTCACGCCCCGCGCCTTTTCGGCGTCCACGAAGGCCTCCCATTTATGAATGTCCTGCTCCTCGGGCGCGGCCTGGTGCTCGCCGGAGGAGAAGAAGAAGCATCCCCTGCACCGCAGGTTGCACTGGTTGGTCACGTCGTAAATGGAGCTGCGGATGTTGAGGCGGGAGATCCTTTTGTACCGCTCGTACCATTCCCCGTCGAGCAACGAACTCACCGTATTCATGACTGCATTCCTGCGTTCCTGTAAGTTATTGTGAGCCGGACGGCCGATTCGATCCATCCCGGCCGGCGCTTCCCCCGGCCAGTCCCTCCGGGTCGATCACCCGTCCGCAGAGATTCCGCCCCTTCTCGTACCCCGTCACCCAGACGGCCAGATAGGTGTCCACGTAGTCCAGCCAGGACCGGAAGGTCCCGGGATCCGCGGCATGGCGATAGAGCCGCGCCGTCACGATGGCGCTCCCGGCGGCATAGTGCCGGCAATCCGCGCAGTCCGTGTCGGGAACGCAGCAGGCCGCGCTTCGGTCCCAGGAGAGGTCGGCGCGGTACTGCCGGAAGGAGCGTCCCAGCCCGATGTCCGTCGAAGGGTTCATGCGGGGATAGGAGCACCGGTACAGGTCGTGCAATCCGAGGCGGTGCGTGTGGGCGGCGACATTGCCGGGCGAAAACAGGACATGGTCGGGGAAGGCGGCCGTCATTTCCATCATGACGGCCCGCGTCCGCGCCAGCGAATCTCCGTCATGCCGCAGAGGCCCGTCGTAGCCGACCGGGGCGGAGAACACGTTGAAGGTGGTCCGGCAGTCCCGGCCCGCAAGCGTTTCCACGACCCCACGCGCCTCTTCGATGTTGCTTTTCGTGAAGGTATAGACAAAGACCGCCCGGGGGTCCGATCGGTAGTTCTCAATCTGGCGGAGCAGCAGGTCCCTCGCCCTGCGGACGCGGAGGCTGGTCTCATCGCTGCCCCAGACGGAGATGTGGATTTTGTAACCCACGGAATCGGGAATGCGCCGGAAGCCGTTCGTGGCGATGCAGCCCAGCGGCATCTCCTCGAAACAGACCGCCAGGAGGTCGGGGACCAGGGACGGTTCGGCGCCGGCCAGCACCACATAGGTGATGCCGCGCCCCTTCTCGTCCCGCATCAACCGGCGCCACAGCTCCGGATCGCCGTTCTCCCGGGCGAACTGCTTCTCCCCTTCGTAGTAGTAGCAGCCTTCGCACCGGATGTTGCACCGGTTGGTCATGTCGTAGGTGGATTCGCGCAGGAAGAAGTAGCGCCGGACCTTCTCCCAGCGCTCGCGGATTTCCGCGTCGGCGAGGAGGTCGGAAAACTTCCATTTTCCCCCTCCCGCGCGCTCCGGCGCGGTCTTCGCCTTCGGGACATTCATCGGGCGCTCATTTCCTGCCGATGATGTACTCGGCAATGAGCCGGATGTTCCGCAGCTTCGGATAGTCGTCCTCATCGATCGTGACATTGTACTCGTCCTGTAGAACCAGGGCGATCGTGGCCAGGTCCATGCTGTCGATGCCCAGCTCGTCCACCAGGTCCAGCTCCGGATCAAAGGTGTCGACGGTCACCTCCTCCAGCCTCAGCTCCGTAATGATAATCTCCGCGATGCGGCGAATCAACGCCCCTTGATCCATGGATACCGGCATCTATTTCTTACCTCCTGACCTGCTAAAGGAAATCACGCATGTGCGGCCGCAACCGGCTCCACCGAAACCAGACCGGTGCAGGCAACCTCGCCCCCGACCAGGGCCCGGAAAAGATAACCGGGCTCCCTTTCCGCATTCTCGCGGCGGATCTCGATGGACAGCCGCTCATCCGGCCGGACCGGCCTTCGAAAGCGGACCCGCCGCATGCCGGATATCCGCACCGGCCGATCCTGTCCAAGCCCGGCGCGGCCGACCATTTCGAACACCATGGACAGGATGGCGACGCCCGGCAGGACCGGCCTTCCGGGGAAATGACCGTCGAACCATGGCGAATCCGGGGCAACCCGGATCTCCGCGGCGAACCCCCGCGGGGACGCGTCGCTTTGAACAACCAGTTCATGCCAAGGCTCGATCATATTGTTTTTATTCCGTTTTTACCGAAAATAGCAAATATGGAAGTGTTTTGTATAGCATTGATCGAAGGCACAATCAAAACCTTTTTTCCGCCGTTTTTCATGACATCGGCGCCGGGAACGGAATATCCACGGCAGGCGATCCGGCCGCCTTCAGCCGGCGGCTTCCATCACCGGCCGGCCGATCAGCGCATCGAGCGAAACGACCCGAAGGTCCTTCGCCGCCAGGCTGTCCAGAACCGACTCGATCTCCCGCAGCCACCGCGCCACGTCGTTTTCCCCGCCGGGTCGGACATCGTGGAGCAAGACGATGTCGCCGGGCCGGACGCGCCGCAGGATCTTTCCGGCCAGCCCGTCGATGCGCCGGTTCCCCCGGTCGAAGGCCCGGCAGCTGAAGGTCACGCAGAACATCCCCAGGGTGCCGAGGACTTGCGGCAGTTTCGGGTTCGTCAGACCGACCGGGGGCCTGAACGCGAGCGGGCGGATGCCGAATTCTTTCAGGGCATCCTGTGCGGCGGCGATCTCCCGGAAAAGCCTGCGGTAGGAAGACAGCATCAGCAGCGGATCGTGGCTGTACGAGTGGTTGCCGACCAAATGTCCTGCGCCGAGGATTTGCCGGACCAGTTCCGGATGGCGGACCGCATTTCGCCCGGAGACGAAAAAGGTGGCCCTTACTCGGCGCTTCGCAAAGGCTGCCAGGAGCAGTGGCGTCGTCAGCGGATCCGGCCCGTCGTCAAAGGTCAGGGCGACGGCGCGGATGGCCGTTTGGCCGCGGCTGATCACGGGCAGGAAAAAGCGGGATCGCGGGGAAAGGGAGGCTGCCGCGCAGGCCAGCACGAAGCCGGCGAGGGGCGCGGCCGCCCAGGTGGTCTGGAAGGGAAACAGCGCGGCGGACGACAGAATCGCCGCATACCCCGTGAAATGGGCGGGCGATGAGGTTCCGGGACGATCTCGACCAGGCATGACTACACCGGCTGCCTTTCCGCAGGGCCCTTTTTCCCCTTGAAGGCGCGGGATGGGGGCCCCGACATCACAGGACGACTTCCTCCCGGAACCTTTCCCGGCCGATCATCTGCCGGACGGTGTGGAACGACCCCAGCACCGTCCCGAAAACTCCCGAAGCCAGGGCGTTCTGGCCGGCCAGGTAGAGCCCCGCGACGGAGGAGCGATTCAGCATGGCCGCGCCGACCAGTTGCCGGGTCGAGCGCAGCACGCCGTAGGCCGATCCGCCGGGCGTCCCGACCCAGTCCCGCAGCGTCAGGTTCGTGGACGCGTCGAGCAGCTTCGAGCCGCGGTGCGGGCCGACGATCCTCTCCGCTTCCCGGATCAGCCCTTCCGCCTTCCGCTCCTT
This sequence comes from Syntrophales bacterium, assembly GCA_034678725.1. GTDB lineage: Bacteria > Desulfobacterota > Syntrophia > Syntrophales > Fen-1087 > JAXDBM01. The sequence goes on from JAXDBM010000076.1 coordinate 21,221, forward strand.
GGCCTCCCGGTAGTCCGCCCCGCGCCGGCCGGTTTGCGTGTGCTCCCATCGCGCCCACTCCGCTGCGGGGCTGGACGTCATTACGGACACCAGGTTCAGCCCCGGCCGGGCGGTCTTCCGCCGCTGATAAAAGAAGCCGCCGGGCTCGGCGCCCTCTTCCCCGAAAATCCGAAAGACGTTGTAGGGCAGCTCCGGGTGGGCATCGGCATCCACAGCGAAATAGGCGCTGAAAATGCCCTGCGTGTCCTCCAGCCGGGAGAGGCGCCGGCGATAGACCGGCTTCACCGCGGCGGCGGGGAGCATGCCGAGCAGCATTCGAGGATGAATGGCGCCCACAACCCGACCCGCCGGCAGCGTCCGCCCCGATTCCAGGGCAGCCCCCTGAACGGCCCCGTCACGGACGAGGATCCGTTCAACCGGGTCTCCGGCGACGATGGCGCCGCCCAGGCCGGTCACCCGGCCCGTGAAGGCGTCCGCCATGTCCGCCCCGCTGCAGGTCGGACGCCAGGAAGAGAGCAGGTAGGAGGCCAGCGCCATGTGGTGATAATAGACGGGGCATTCGTCCGGCGGAATGCCGATCCAGGAAGATACGATGCCCAGGACACGGCGGAACGCGCGGGAGCATCCGAGCCTCGTCATCAGGCCGCCCAGCGGCTCCATGTACGCCATCAGCGACTCGAAATCCCGAGGCTGCGGGAGGAGCGTCTCCAGGTCGTTCATGCGGGCTGCGATGTCCCGCAGGTTCTGAATGACGGCATCGATCCGGGACCCCTCTCCGGGAAAGGACCGGCGCAGGCTCTCCGCAAAGGGGCCGATCCCCTCGGGGAGATCGAAGGTGAAATCGTCGAAGAGGTAACGGTCGATCACGCCCGCTGACCCCATGCGCTCCAGGGGGATCCGCCCGGTGACGCCGAGATAGTCGAACATCCGCCGCAGCGGCTGCCCCTCGGCCAGCGCCCCCATGTAGTGAATGCCGACGGGGCAGTCGATCCCGTCCCGCCGGTAGCTGCGCATCAGGCCGCCGGGCAGCGGATTCCTTTCGACGACGGTCACGCGGCAGCCGAGCTTCAGGAGGATGATCGCCGCCGTCAGCCCGCCGATGCCGGAGCCGATGACCAGCACATCCTTCGAATGGTCCCGGCGCGGGATCACGGCAGGACCCCCACGGCGGTGACGAAGTCCCCCAGGCCCACCAGCAGGATGCCCTTTCCATGAAGCGGCCCTGCGGATGAACGGCCGGGCAGGATCGGAACGCTCCCCTCCGCCACGAAGCGCGCGGCGCAGCAGGCGGCAACGGCGGAAGCGGCGGCATACTCGCCGGTCCAGCGCCGGTAATCGACGACGCCCCCGGTGAAGCCCGCGAGCAAGAGAAATCCGTCGAGCTGGCGGCGGCCGATTTCCCGCTGCGCCAGCGGAATGCCGGCAAAGACGGCCCCGTACCGCGCTTCGATGGCAGCTTTCCCGCCCAGGGCTTCCACCATGGCGTGAACGGCGTGCGGGTCGCCGTGCGCGTACCGCAGGAAGGCGGGAAACAGACGCGGTCCCCGGCCGGTCCGCCCCCGGCCCAGACAGAATGCGGCGCCGCCGTCGGACGGCGCATCGCTCAGGGCCGCGGAGGGATCGAACCGTCTCGACAGCACCGGGTGATCCTCGTCCGCGGCGATCAGCAGACAGCACGCACCGGAATCGGGCGGCAGCAGGACGGCGCCCATCAGGGCCTGCTCAAAGGAATAGTCCCCCCCCGTCATGGTGACATTGGGCCCTTGAGCACCGAAGCGGATCGCCACCTGACCGGCGGCGGCATTGTGCACGGCGCCCACGAAATCTGTCGGACTGGTGAACTGTTCGTTCGATTCGAAGAGCTTCACCAGGAAATCGTGCATCTCGGAAAGCGGCCCCCAGCCGGTGCCGAAGAAAACAGAAGCAATCGCAGCCGGTGCGGCCGCGTCTCCGTGGGCAGCGATGGCAAGGGACTGGACGGCCCGGGACAGCCGCTTCAGGCGGCGCAAATCCCGCGGGGGAAGATTCGCCGCCATGGATTCGGGCGGCATGAGGCCCCGGACGGGTTTCCCCTCCCGAAGGCGCTCCAGGGTGGCGGAGGCATTCCCCGCGCCGGTCAGGCAGGCGCTTCCCAGGATGGTGAAATTATCTTCCCTCCGCCGGACCTCCCGCCGGGGCGGCAATTGCCCGGGTCGACCCATCACCAGTGCGGCATTGTTCCCCCCGAATCCGAAGGCGTTGGACAGAACCGTGTCCACCTTCGCCGTGAGGGGTGCTGCGACGGGATGCAGGTTCATTTCCGGATCGGGAACCCGGCAGCCGCTACTGGCCGGAATCAGGCCGGCGCCGATGCTCATGACCGAGATCGCGGCGCCCAAGGCCCCGGCGGCGCCCAGGGCATGACCGGTCGCGCCCTTCGTCGAAGACAGGTGCGGCATCCTCTCGCCGAACAGGTCGTGGAGCGCCCGGGCTTCCGCCAGATCGTTGTCGATCGTGCCGGTCCCGTGAAGGTGAACGTAATCGATCCCGGACGGGGCGACGCCTGCGTCGGACAGGGCGTCCCGCATGGCGCGGCAGGCGCCCGAACCGTCGGGCCGGGGGGCGGCCGGGTGATAGGCGTCGCAGCTCAGGCCGGCGCCGAGGAGCTCGGCCAGGGCGTGATCCGGGGGCTCTTCGCAGGCGACGAGGAGCAGCAGGGCCGCTCCCTCCGCGACCGTCATCCCGCGGCGGCTTCGATCGAGCGGGCGGGCGCCTTCCGGGTCGACGAGCTGCAGGGCGTTGAAGCCATAGTAGGTCATGCGGCAGAGGGCGTCCACCCCCCCGGCAAGGGCGCAGGCGGACCGTCCGCTGCGGAGCATCTCCAGCGCCAGCTTCAGGGCGGCCGTCCCGGAGGAGCAGGCCGTCGACACGGTCAGCACCGTGCCCGTGCAGCCGATCTCGCCGGCGACGTATTCGGCCACGGACCCGTTCGCGTGATGCCGGTACCGCCGCGGGTCGCCGACCCCGTCCTTCAGCAGGACCTCCGTGACCGGCATGCCGCCGGTGACGGCGCCCAGGACGACCGCGTCGGGCTGCTGCCGCGCTCCGCGCAGGGCTTCGGCAGCCGCCAGCCCCGCCAGGACATGGGTCCTCGGCAGGCCGTCGTCCCGGGGGAGATCCCGGACTTCACCGACCGGCAACGGCGCCCGATGGGGCGTGGCAAAGAGGCTCAGGGGTGCGATGCCCGTTCGACCCTGCTCCAGGGCGGCCCGGTTCGGGGCGAATCCGGCGCCCAGCGGGCTGATCAGGCCGACCCCGACGATAAAGACCCGCACAGCCATCAACGCGGGATGTCGGTGCGGTTTTCATGGATGTACCCGGCCAGCGCCCGGACCGAGGCAAAGACCTTCATGCCGAGTTCCTTGTTGTCGATTTTCACGCCGTAGTCCTTTTCAATCATCATGACCAGTTCCAGAACATCGATTGAATCCAGCCCGGTCTGGCCGCCGACCAGTTGGGCGTCCGTGTCGATGTCCTCCGGCGTCGTGTCCAGAAGCGAAAGGGTGTCGATAATCTTGGTTTTGAGTTCCTGGATCAGTTTCTCCATCTTGTTGTCCCCGATTGCGATATTTTTCGAAACCGCCTGACGCACGGCGCTTCGCGGTGTGCAGCGGCTTTCGGCGGCAAGCTAACACGGCTGAAGGCGGATGTCAATTTGAACGGTCCGGCGGGTAACGGCCCGGGGGCGACGGTCAGCCCTTCGGCTCACAGCCGGGGAAAGCCCCCGTCGCGGAGGACTGGCGACCGGGGTCCGGACGCGCCGATTCCTGCGGGGACGGAAGCAACTTCTCAAAAACGGCCCGGGTGGCCCGCTTCGCCAGGGCAAGGGCATAGGGCTTGCCGGCCAGAAAGAGGCCGGCCATGAACACCAGGTGGGACAGGCCGTAGGTAACCGGTCCGCCGACGACCAGGATCAGCGGTTGACCGGTATGAAAGGAAAGCCACCCGAAAACCGCCACGGCCGGCCAGCCGATGACATAGCTGAACAGGATCAGGAAAATGCCGAAAACAACCACCCCCGTCGGTTTTTTCCTGAACAGGTCCGGGTCCACGGGCTCCTCCCGGGCGCTCCGGATGAAGGGCCGCTCGGCCACCCGCGCGGCGATTTGGCGAAAAATCTTCAACGGGCTTCTCCCGATTCGACGGCATCACAGAAAAAAGCGGACCGCTAACGCTCCACTTTGCGCGTGACGTCCCGCTTGATGAGATTGACCGCGTCCATCAGGGCGGCAAAAACGTTCTCCCGGAAGTCGCCGGCAACAACGACGTACATGACATCGTCCCCCGTCCCGAGTGTTCCCTCACGGACCTCGACCAGGACTTCCACAATGCCCGGGCGCCCTTTCAGTTCCGCAACGATCTCCCGCAGCCGCTCCCGGTCCGCCCGAACGGTAAGCTCCGTGACGGCCCTGCCGTCCCGCGACGTGGAACGGACGACGCCGTTGTGGCAGAGGATCATCCCCACGCGGCGATAATCCGGGTGCGCCTTGACCCGTTCAATCATCTTCGTCAGACTCATCGATCCCTTCCTTTCGGCGCGCTCGAAATCCGCCGTTGAACACAAAGCCGCTTGACCGGGCGCCTCGATCTGTGCGAGAAAAAGCCATGCGCAGAAGATACAGACCGGCCAGACTGGAAAAAATGGGCGACATCCTTCAGAAGGTCCTCCGGAAGCACCGGATTCCCGTCCAGACAGCGGATCAGGGGCTGCGGAAGACCTGGATGGACGCCGTCGGCCCGAAAATCGCCGCTTACACGAGACCCGAAGCGGTCAGGCGAAACGTTCTCTTCATCAAGGTCGCAAACTCCGTCTGGATGCAGCAGCTTCACTTCCTCAAGCAGGACATCCTTGAAAAAATCAACCGGGCGAACGCGCAAAACCCGATCCAAAACATTTTCTTCTCGCTCGACGAGACGGCTGTCCCGGCGCCGGAAACCAAGCGCCCGCAAGCCCCGGAGCAGGCTGCCTCCGCGCTGAGGTCCCGCGACAGAATCCTCATCGAAAAAAGCGTCGCCGCCATTGCCGACACGGAATTGAGGGACATTCTGCAAAGGGTCATGACCCGGGAAATCGCCCGGCGGCGCCGCATCGAAAGCGAGGCCCGCCGCCCGCGGGGGCGCGATTCTCGGTAGTTCCCCTCGCGGGGGGTCAGGCCCGCTCGGCAAGATCGCGGAAGATCCCCCGCATCGCCGGGGAATATTCCCCCGTCCGCTCGTAAATCACGAGCGGCGGCAGAAATTTCATCGCTTCCCGCCCTCCCTTTCGCCCCTCGGCCAGCACGAATTCGCCTTCCGATGCCGCCAGTGAATAGACGACTGCCGCCCTTTTTGGCTCCAGGCGGACGGCCCGCATCCGGTCGAACAGCTCGGCCGTGCGCGCGGCGGGATAGATGGCAAAGACGCTCCCCTTCGCTTTGAGTGCCCAGGCGGCGGCCTTCAGAAAGTCCTCGATCCTTCCTGCGATCTCGTGCCGCGCCAGGGCTTTCTGGCCTTCCGGGTTCACCCTTCCGGACATGATTTTCCGGTACGGAGGGTTGAAGACGACGGCGTCGAAGGACTGCGCCGCGATAAGGCGGCCGATTTCCCGGACATCGCCGTGAACCATTCGGACCCGGTCCGCAAGACCGTTCAGGTCGGTATTGCGGAGGGCCGCTTCATGAAGATCCGCCTGAATCTCGACGCCGACAACCCCTTCGCAGCGCCACCGGCGCGCCAGGATCAGGGAGATGACGCCGCTCCCGGCGCCGAGTTCGAGAAGCCGGTCCTTCTTTCTCAGACGGACGAAATGGGCCAGGAGCAGGGCATCGACGGAAAAGCGGTACCCCTTTTCCTTCTGGATGATGTTCAGCTTTCCATCCAGGATCGGATCGACGGTCTCACCCGGTCGCTTCATGGCTGCATGCAAACGGATCGTCCCTTGAGGGTGAAAAATCCGCCGGCCCGGAGCAAATCAGCACTCCCGGCGGGCGTCGCATTCGAATCCCGACACCGCGGTTCCGCAACCGCACCCCGTACGGGGCCGTCACCACAGCCGGTGGACAAACAGGCCGCTGCGCAGTTTCGGTTCGAACCAGGTGGATTTAGGGGGCATGACACGGCCGGCATCGGCGACGCGCATCATCTCCTCCAGCGTTGTCGGATAGAGGGCAAAGGCCACGCGAAAGGCGCCGGAGTCCACCAGCCTTTCCAGTTCGGCCATCCCCCGGATCCCACCGACAAAATCAATCCGGCGGTCCGTCCGCGGGTCCTGAATGCCCAGCACAGGGCGGAGCAGGTCCTCCTGCAGGATCGTCGCGTCCAGGTTCCGGACCGGGTCGCGGTAGGGGGTTTTTCGCTTCAGCATGAGCCGGAACCACCGGCCGTCCAGGTACATGCCGAACTCGTGCAGCCGGGCCGGCTTCCGCTGGGCGTAATCCGGATCGATCCGGAACTTTTTCCCGACCTTCTCCAGGAACGCAGCCGCGGTCAGGCCGAAAAGATCGCACACCACCCGGTTGTAATCCAGAATGCGGAGCTGGTCATGGGGAAACAGGACGGCCAGGATCCAGTGACAGGCCTCATTCGCCCCATCCACGATCCCCTGCTCCCGCCACATCCGGCTCACGGCCGCGGCCGCGGCGGCCCGGTGGTGCCCGTCGGCAATGTACAGCATCCCGACCTTGAGAAAGGCATCTCTCAATCCGGCAATGTCCGCGTCACTGCCCACAACCCAGACGGCATGGGCGATGCCGTCGTCGGTGGTGAAGTCGTATTCCGGCTTCCCCGCGGTGATCCTCGCGACGATCGCGTCGATTGCCTCCTGCGCCCGGTACGTCACAAAGACCGGCCCGGTCTGCGCGCCGGCGATCTCCACGTGCCGGGTGCGCTCCAGCTCCTTGTCCGCCCGCGTCAATTCATGCTTCTTGATCCGGCCGGACTCGTATTCGGCCGCACTGATGCCGGCGACGATGCCGGACTGGCTATGGTCGCCCATGCGCTGGCGGTAGATGTAATAACAGGGCCCCGCATCCTGAATCAGCGTGCCGTCCGAGATGAAACGGTCCAGATTCTCCCTGGCCCGCAGGTACACCCGATCCTCTGCCGCTTCATCGGCGGCCGAAGGTGCAAAATCGATCTCCGACTTCTCCACATGGAGAAAACTGAGGGGATTGCCGGCTGCCAGCCGCGCCGCCTCCTCCCGGTTGACGACATCGTAGGGTGGGGACGCGACCACCCGGGCAAATTGAGCCCGCGGCCTCAACAACCTCAGGGGAACCACGTTCGACATTCCATTCTCCTGGTTCGAAATTCACTTGCGAATTTCCTAACATACCGCCATACTCAACGCAACGGAAAAGCGGGGCGCCGCCGAAGCAACGCGACAGAAAGGGACAACCGGTGAAAACAAAAAGGATTTTTATCCATGGCCTGGAAAGCACGAGCCGCGGCATGAAGGGGGCGTTTTTCAGAAAAAACTACCCGGACATGATCCTGAAAGATTATGACGGACCGCTTTCAAAACGGATGGATCAGCTCAACGAAACGCTCCGCCATGAAACCGGCCTGATCCTGGTCGGGTCCAGTTACGGCGGACTGATGGCGGCGATCTACGCCTGCGCGCACGAGCAGCGCGTGAAACGGCTGATCCTGCTGGCGCCGGCGCTGAACCTGCCTGAGTTCGAGTTCTGTCTGGAGCGCCGCCGCCCCCTTCAGATTCCCGTCATTCTCCGTCACGGGCAACATGACGACGTGGTGCCCCCGAAGACCGTGCATGAGATTGCCGCCGCAATTTTTTCAAACCTGGATTACCGCCTTGTCGAGGACGACCATTCCCTGCACCGGACCTTCGACGGCATGAACTGGGATGATCTCCTTCGCACCTGAAGGCGGCCCCGTCCCAAAACGGCAATTGACAGATGAGGCTGTGAATGTTATAGAATAGCCGAATTATTCTTCATTCAATCTCTTCTTGTGAAAGAGCTTTCTTTCGAAACCACCAACGGTTTTACGGTCTCACGAGGTTTGCCATGGACGATAATCAGCAGGGGAAAACCGCAGGCATGTCGTTCTTCAACGACTGGATCAAATCGGGCACGGATTTCTGGGCGTCGATGCTGAAG
>JAXDBM010000077.1:0-6025 GCA_034678725.1 Syntrophales bacterium
GGCTCGAGAAGGGCCTGCCGCTCCGCGCGCAGAACCTCACCGCCGAGGAGATCTTCTCCCTCAAGAGCTTCGCCTTCCTGTCCATCCGGCCCGAACTGGTCGTGGTCAACAGGGCCGAAGACGCCGCAGCGGCTTCCGGCCCGGCCGGCGGGCGGGCCGATTTCCCCGTGCCGGCAATCGACATCAGTTGTCGCATCGAGGCCGAACTGGTCGGCCTGGCGCCGGATGAGCAGGAAGCATTCCTGAGGGACCTGGGCGTCGAGGAGCCGGCATTCCGGCGGGTGATCCGGGAGTCGTTCGCGCTGCTCGGCCGCATCTGCTACTTCACCGTCGGGGAGGACGAGGTGAAGGCCTGGGTCATCCCGGCGGGGTCCCGCGCCCCGCAGGCCGCGGCGGCCATTCACAAAGATTTCGAGCGGGGCTTCATTCGGGCGGAAGTCGCGGCCTACGAGGATTTCGTCGCCTGCGGCAGCACCCTCGCCGGGGCGAAGGCGGCGGGCAAGATGCGCCTGGAGGGCAAGGATTATGTCGTCCGGGACGGGGACATCATTTCCTTTCGCTTCAACATTTAGCGTTATTTCATCAGGCCGGGCAGGAAAAGGGCGATCTGCGGAAAGACGGTGAGCAGGACCGTTGCCAGGAGCATGAGCCAGAAGAAGGGCAGCGCCGCCTTTGCGATTCTCACGAGATCGTCGTTGTTGAGGCCGCTGATGACAAAGAGGTTGAATCCCACGGGAGGCGTGATCTGGGCCAGCTCGATCATGACGACGAGATAGATGCCGAACCACACCGTGTCGAAATGGGCCGCCTCGATCAGCGGCAGGACGAGCGGCGCCGTCATCACGATCATGGAAAAGCCGTCGATCAGGCACCCGAGGATCAGGTAAAGGACGGTCAGGATCAAGATGAGCGTGTAGGGCGAAAGATTCATTTCGATGACGTATTGGGTCAGCGCCCGAGTGATGCCCAGAAAGCCGAAGACATTCGACAGATATGCAGCGCCCATGACGATGAGCATGATCATACAGCTCGTCTTCACGGCATTGATCAGGCTCACCTTGAAGACCTCCCAGCTCAGGCTCCGCGTCAGGGCGGCGAAGAACAGAGCCCCGACGACGCCAACCGCGCCGGCCTCCGTCGGCGTGGCCCATCCCTTGTAGATGCTTCCCAGAACCGCAAAAATCAGAATGACGACCGGGGCGATCGCGGGAATAGCCTGAAAACGGTCCTTCCAGGTGTGCAGCTCACTCCCCCGGGGGGCAAGTTCCGGAGTAATGAGGCAGCGGATGAAAATGTAGCCGCTGAACAGGAGGGCGATCATGATACCGGGGACGAACCCGGCGATGAAGAGCTTTCCGATGCTCACGTCGCCGATGATGCCGTAGACGAGCATCACCATGCTCGGGGGAATCATGAAGCCCAGCGTGCCGGCCCCGGCGAGTGAGCCGATGGAAAGGTCGTAGTCGTAGCCCCGCTTCTGCAGTTCCGGAACGGTGATCTTCCCCACCGTCGCCGTCGTCGCCGCCGAGGACCCGCTGACGGCTGCGAAGAAGGTGCAGGCCAGAACATTGACGTGAACAAGACGGCCGGGGATGGCGTCCATCCACGGTGAGAGACCCCGGAACAGATTCTCGGAAATCTTGCTGCGGAAGAGGATCTCCCCCATCCAGATGAAAAAGGGCAGGGCCATCATGGCCGAACCGCTCGTGTTGTTCCAGGCGATGTTGGAAAGGATGGAGCCGAAGGCGACATCGCTGAAGAAAAAGAAGCCGCCGATCCCGACGATGAAAAGGGAAATGCCGATCCAGATCGACCCCCCCATGAAGAGGATGAGCAGGCCGGCGATCGTTGCGGAGACGGGCCCTAATTCCATGAATCCGCCGCCCTCTCTGAAGCTTCGAAACTCCGGATCATCCTAACGCCCCAGCTCATCGGTCTCCTCGAGAATGCGGAGCCCCTCCGTGTCACCCCGCATCATGGCCGCCCCCTTGAGAAATTCGGCCAGGAACTGCAGCGCCATGAGCAGCGAACCAAGGGGCATGAAAAACTGGGGAATGGCCAGGTAGGTCTCCGACACGTGCATGGATTTGGAGCCGTTGACGAAGGAGTCCCAGAAAAATTCATACGTGTACCCGGTCAGTGCGACGCAGAAAACGAACCCGACGGTAAAGCAGACCATGTCGAAAACAATCCGGGTGCGGCCCTTGATGAAATGGGGAAGCATCATCATCCGGATGTGCCCCCGCTCCCGCAGGGTGTAGGCCAGGCCGCAGAAGGTCAGCATTGCCATGAGATAGCCCGAGTACTCGTCGGTGATGTAGATGGTCCGCGAGAATCCGCTCCGGTAGACGATCTCGACGACGGTGATAATCAGGGCGACGGCCATCATGATCCCCGCAACCCAGCCGTGGAAACCCGATATCCCGTCAATGATGTTGATGATTCTTTTCATGGTCCGCAAGGAAAAGGGACCGCGGAGCCCATGCCCCGGGGTCCCTTTTCGTGATCGGATAAAGGCAAACGATCAGCGCTTGACCTTCTTTTTGAACTCCGCGTAGATCTTCTGGGCGTCGGGCGGCGCGCTCTTCAACCACTCGGCCCGAATGTTTTCCGTGATTTTTTCCAAATCCGCAACGAGCTGTTTGGAGGGCGGCACCGTCACGATGCCGTTCTTGTTGCTGACGGCGACCATGTCCCCATCCCATTTCCGCACGCCCGCCCACATGCTCTTCTCCATCTCCCGGCCGGCCTTCACGAGGGCATCCTGCTGGGCCTTGGGCAGCTTGTTGAAAGCCTTCTGGTTCACGGTGACCATGTTCGTGGCGATTGTGATGTTGAAGGGCTCGAAATATTTGAGGACCTCCCAGAATTTGGCGTCCACGGCCGTGGGGGAGGATGTCATCACCGAGTCGATGACGCCGGTCTGGAGGGACGTGTAGACCTCACTGAAGGGCAGCGCCAGCGGGGTCGCGCCGGCGGCTTCCATCACGAGCGCCCCGTTTTTGTCATAGGTGCGGGTCTTGAGGCCCTTCATGTCGGCCAGGGTCGTGATCTTCTTCTTGGTCCAGAGACCGGCGCCGGGCCAGGGGGCGGTGTAGAGAATTTTCTGGCCCCACTTCTGGGCGGCCTTGTCGAAGTAGGGTCGGGAGATGTCGAGGAGCGTGTGCAGTTCGTCGAAATTCCGGACCAGGAAGGGAAGCGTGACGATCTGAAGAATCTTCTCATCCCCGGCAACGCCGCTGATCAGCATGTCGGAGACGGGCACGAGACCGTCGCGGACGACCTTGAGCAGTTCCGGTCCCTTGTATCCCAGCGCACCGCCGCTGTGGACCACCAGTTCCAGTTCTCCCTTGGTGGCGGCGCTGACCTTCTTGGCGAACTCCTCCAGACCCTTGCTGTGTTCGTTCTTGGGCGGCCAGACCGAGTTCGCGTTCCAGGTCGTTTTGGCCATCGCCGGCGCGACCACGAGCAGCGAAAACAAGGCAACAATGGTTAATGCAACGAAGCTTTTCCTCATGTCCTTCTCCTTTCCTTGGTTTTTGATTTGCCTGTGTTCCAGTTGGCGCGGCGGAGTATAAGGCCTGGTTTACCATCTGTCAAGGCGAATGAACCGGCTGAAAGGAAACCATGCGGCGTCTCCTCTCATGCCACAGTGTCTCCGCCGCCTCCAGGCCGATCTTTTCAAAGATCACGAAATCCCCGGGTGCCAGGTGGGCGAGCCGGTCCAGGTCGGCCCGCGCAATGACCGCCGCCCGCGCGTATCCGCCGATCGTTCGTTCGTGAAGCATGATGATCGGCAGGCCGTCACCTGGAACCTGAACCGTTCCGGCCAGGATGCCCTCGGAAACGATGCTTTTCGGGGCGTCCTCCTGAAACTGTAACGGCGTTCCTTCCAGACGGATTCCCGTGCGGTTCGACAGCCTGGATACGGTGAAAAGGGTCTGTGCGCCCCGCTCCCAGAAGCGGCTGCGGGCGTCTTCCGTGAAATAATCCGCCTCCGGCCCTTCCAGGACCCGCAGTTTGTGGGGGGGATGCATGGGCGGGATCAGGCTTCCCGGAATCGGCTTCCCGTCCGGTTTATGAATCCCGGTCAACGCGATGGCGTCCCCCGCATTGAGCCGCTGCCCGTTCAGTCCCCCGAACCCGCACTCCAGGTTGGTGGCATAGCTCCCCATTACCCGGGTCACTGCCATCGTGCCCGAAAAGCCGATGTAATACCGGAAACCTTCCGCAACCTCCCGAATGCGCAGGGTGGTTCCCCGCTTCACCGGGAACGCCGTCCAGGGCTGGACGAAGGATTCGTCGAGATAAGCCTTCACCCGCGCGCCGGTGATGGCGCAGGTCACGTCGGCATCGAACCGCAGGGCAAATCTCGGACCGACCACTTCGATGACCGGCGCGTCCGCATTGCCCGTCAGATGGTAGAGGGCCCGGCAGGCATAGTCGTCCAGCACGGAAGACGGCGGCACGCCCAGTGCGCCGAAGCCGTGCCGGCCCGGATCTACGATCAGCGAATACAGGCCGGGATTTTGAACCGTGATGGTGTTCATGGCAAAAGAAGTGTCATGTCACGTCCGCAAAGCGCACCTTGTCGCCGATCTGCATCAGGCTGTGCGGTTCGCTGTGGGGATCGAACAGTTTGACGTCCGTCCGGCCAATGATCTGCCACCCCGCGGGGGAGTCGAAGGGGTAGATCCCCGTCTGCCGCTGAGCGATGCCGACGGACCCCGCCGGGACCCTCGTCCGCGGCGTCTCCAGCCTCGGCGCCTCGATCCGTTCATCCAGGATCCCCAGATAAGGGAATCCGGGCGCAAAGCCGATGGTAAAGACGGTATAAAGCGCTGCGCCGTGGATCGCGACGACTTCACGCTCGGAAAGGCGCGCATGCGCGGCGACAAAGGGCAGGTCCGGGCCGTCCTTGCCGCCGTAGCGCATCGGAATCTCGTGGACCCTCGGCGGGGGCGGCTCCACGGACCACAGGTTTTCGAGTCGCCCTTCGAGGAAAGCCCGCAGAGAATCGAAATCGGCCGATTCGCGGTCATAGACCACGACGCAGGAACAATAGGAGGGGATGATGTCCCGGATCTCCGGCCGGGAAAGGGACCGGAGCAGGAAGAAGGCCCTGCGGACCTTTTCATGCGTCTCCAGGTCAATGCGGTCCCCGAAGAGAATCCGCAGCGCGTTCTCGGTGTACCGCTGGATGATCATCGGAAATCCGCCAGCGGCTGCAGCCGGATGTTCGCCTGCCGGCAGCCGTCGTAGATTCCGGAGGCAGCCTCGATGCTCTCCCGGTTGTCCCCGTGAAGGCAGAGGGTGTCGATTTCCATTTCGATCCAGCGCCCGCCGGCGCTTTCCACGCCACCCTTCAGAATCATGTCCGTGGCCCGGCGGGCGATCACCCCGGGATCATGGAAGACTGCGCCGGGAAGCTTTCGGGACAGCAGTTCGCCCTCATCGGTGTAGCTGCGGTCGGGAAAGGCCTCGAGGGCAAGGCGGATTCCCTCACGCCGGCAGTTTTGCTTCAGTGCGGCGGTCCGCGGGGTGGCCAGGGTGAGGAAGACGGGGCCGGCAAAGGCCAGGTCAAGCGTGCGGGCGATTTTCAGGAACAGGTCTTCCTGATTGACCAGATGATTGTAAAGGGCGCCGTGGAGCTTCACGTGCTGCAGGGGAAGGCCGTAAAGATCGAGGAACCCCTTCAGCGCACCCACCTGGTAGACCAGGTCGCTGATCAGGTCCTCCTCGGCGATGTCCATGAAGCGCCTGCCGAAGCCGGCCCGGTCGGGGAACCCCGGATGGGCGCCGACCCGGACGCCGTGATCCCGGCAGAGGCGGACGGTTCTGTCCATCACGGTGGGGTCGGAGGCATGGAATCCGCAGGCGATGTTGGCGGAGGTGATAAAGGGTGCGACGGCCGCATCGTTGCCGATTTCATAGGGGCCGTAGGATTCACCCATATCGCAGTTGAGGTCGATCGTAAGGTTCATGGCAGTCTCGCAAGGAAGCGTGCGCACTATAGGAAAATCGC
>JAXDBM010000078.1:0-71226 GCA_034678725.1 Syntrophales bacterium
TCGATGTTGCTTCGCTTTAACAGGCTGCCGATTTTCTGATTGAGAAAGAACTGATGAATTTGGTTCTCACAGCAAACGATCTCTGGTACAATCCGGCTCATGGCGTCACCTCGTGCGTTGATGGGCTCTTGTTGGGGAACAAAACCCATATATCACACTTTGTGACGCTATATTACTAATAAATACAATATGTTACAAAATATTTGCTCTTGCGAAAGTTGAGAATCTAACAGGTTACCCCTTTGAAAGGGCATGTTTCTGACAAACATGCAGGATGCACGCCTACAGGAAGCCATCCAAATTTGATTGAGAATGCCACAGATCATAAACTGTCGATAGACGAAGTATTCTTGACGCTACGTGTAAAGATTAAGTTTGGGTACGAATGTTCCTTGTAGTCGAGCATTGAGCCCTTTCGACCAAAATCCACCCTTTTAAACGGTTACCGACAAAATTTGGTCCTTGACTTTTTGTAAAATCAGGAACACAAAGGAACCGTATTCAAACAGGGCATCGTAAAAAGGTTAACAGCCAATCCGGACCCTTTTTCAAAGGGTGATGCCATGAAGCGCTGCGTTGAACCCCGTATCTCAAAAGAGAGCGGGGTTTTGCATTATTGGCGAAATTACGATGTAGCGTGCACGGAAACGAGTTCATCTGCCACACTTCGGGAGGAGGGATGTGCAATGAAACATGGTGATGTGTGTCGTAAATTGAGAGAAATCTATCCAAACTGAGTGGCTCATACTGAAGAAAGGAGAGCAGTGCTATGGACTATATGCTTGATCGCCGGCAATTCCTGAAAGCATCCATGACAGCGGGTGCGGTGCTTCTTGCAGGGCAGAACATTCTATCCCGTGCATTTGCACAAAACAGGCTGACGATTATCGAGTTGGATAAACTTACAATCACCATCGTAACAGACAATTATTTCGATGGCGTCCGCCCTGAATCCCCGATCGGCAAGCGTTTTCGCCCCACGGTGGAAAAATCTATCCATGCAGAGCACGGTCTTTCTTACTATGTAGAAACTGTCTACGGGGGGCAGAAAAGCAATTTCATGTTTGATTACGGTGTGGATGCTCAAGGCGTACTGAGAAACATGGAGCTCTTGGGGGTTAATCTGGAAAAGGTCGATGGCATGGGGCTTAGCCATGGTCATTGGGATCACTGGGGGGCACTTGAGGGCATTCTCAAGGCGAATCGGGGAAACATACCACGTGGGACCCCCTTTTACGTGGGGGAAGAGGCTTTTATGGAGCGGGCCAGTATACGACCGGGCAGCAGCCAAGTCACGAACCTCGGAAAGCTTGACAGAGGAGCCATTGAAGCACTTGGAGGGTTCAGAATTGTTGAAGTGAAAGAGCCGGTCGCAGTGATGAAAGGGGGTTATTTCACGGGCAATGTAGGGCGAGTAACCGATTACGAAAAAGTACCCTCCAATCTGCTGGTTAAAAGAGGAGATAAGTTAGAGCCTGATCAGTTTCAGGGTGAGCAGGCTTTATTTTTCAATGTTAAGGGGAAAGGCTTGGTTATACTTGTGGGATGTGCCCATCCCGGCATCGTCAACATTGTAAAGCATGTGCAAAAAATATCGGGTGTCCAAAAGGTCCATGCTGTTGTCGGCGGCTTCCATCTGGTTGGAGTCAAGCCGGAACTCATCCAGAAGACAATAACGGACATCAAAAACATAGCACCGGATTATGTAGTTCCCTGCCATTGCACCGGGTATGAGGCAATCAACCTGTTTCAGAAGGAGATGCCGAAGCAGTTTGTCCTGAATACAGCGGGAGCAAAGTACATCTTTTAACTTGTTCTGGAGGTGCTGAATTTTTGATTAAAAGGAAATAATAGACATACGTTGACGGCAGGGCCAAAAATGGCTCTGCCGTTGAGACTTCCATATACTTCCTTTCTTTTCGTTATCGTTGAAGCGCTGTGACATGTGAATGTGCGGCTAAGTACGTGTGCAGCCTAACCGAGACGTTATTTGACATTGACGGTCAAGGCAAGTATAGGTTGGGACAAGATATCGGTGAATGTGATATGCGAGTCAAAGGTTGTCTGCCCTACCCACTCAATCTGATGAGCCTGTTCGACAATTGAGGCAAAATCCAGAGAGCACTCTGAAAGGCCGGCCATTCAGTACCAGCCCTTGCAATCCGCGATTGACGATACTTCATTCACTCCCGCATGCCAGACTCGCCGGCGGCACTGGCGCTTGGCTTCACCGCTGTTTGCTCAAAGCCGGTTTTATGAGTATCCAAAGGCGGATGACATGAACAAAGAACGGATATGGACAAAGGATTTCATCACGGTGTCCGTGATCAATTCCCTGGTGTTTCTGATCCATTTTTTGTTGATGGTCACGATTGCCTCTTATGCCGTGGATGAATTCCATGCCTCCACAAGCGAAGCAGGGCTTGTTGCGGGTATTTTTATCATCGGGGCCTTATTCGGCCGATTGGCAACGGGGCGCGTCATTGAAGATGTTGGGAGTAAACGGATATTAATTGTAAGCACCCTGTTTTTCATTGTTACGTCAGCGTCATATTTTACCGCGGTCAATTTGTTTTTATTGACAACAATCAGATTTCTTCACGGGATTGTTTTCGGGGCGGCCAGCACAGCCACGGGGACAATCGTCGCCCAAATCATTCCTCACAGCAGGCATGGAGAAGGCATCGGCTATTACAGCATGGGTGCGATACTGGCGGTGGCGCTCGGCCCTTTTGTGGGAGTCCTTTTGATTCAGTGTACAGCTTTTGAAATGATTTTCATCGTCACTTCGGCACTGGCAGCTGTCAGCTTTGCCATATCTTTAGCCGTCAGCGAGCCGCGCCGTGTGCCACCGGCAAACGATCGGGCAAAAACCGTGAAAAGCTTTCAAATTTCCAATTACCTTGAATTTAAAGCTATACCGATTTCCCTTGTCATACTGGCTATCGGTTTCAGTTATTCCGGAGTGTTGTCCTTTTTATCGTTGTACACGAAACAAATCCGTCTGGAAGAAGCCGCAAGCTTTTACTTTCTTGTGTTTGCCGTTACGATCTCGCTCTCGAGACCTTTTTCCGGCCGCTTGTTTGACGTGAAAGGCGCAAATTATGTCGTTTACCCCTGCCTTGCCATGTATGCGATCGGCATGCTTTTGTTCAGTCAGGCCAGCCAGGGAATTACCCTGTTGTCCGCCGGCATGATCATTGGGTTGGGTTATGGGAACTTCATCTCCTGCGCCCAGGCAATTTCCATAAAAGCAGTCCCGCCTCACCGGTTGGGACTGGCAACGTCCACCTTTTTTATTTTTGTGGATCTGGGGTTTGGCATAGGCCCTTACGTGCTCGGGTTTCTTGTCCCATTCACAGGGTTTCGCGGTTTGTACCTGACGATGGTCTTCGTGATACTGGCGACCATTGTTCTTTACCACTTTTTGCACGGAAGAAGGGTGTCGTTTGAACGGGCGCGCAGATGAATGGTTTTCGATGAAATCGAAGAAGGGATAACGGGTAAACGCGTCAGCGCGGTCTTCCTCATCGAATTGATGTCTTTTTTGTGCTTGAAATTGGACCCGTCATCTCCTTATTTCACCTTTCACAGCGCCCGTACCGCCTCATCGCCCTCGTGAATGGCCTCCAGGAGGCGTCTCGGACTTTTCGCATCGCCGACGGTCCGGTAGGGGATGCCCAGCCCGGCCAGGACGTTTTCCAAGGCATTGTCCGGCTTGGCGCCCATGGCCGTGATCACCATGGCCGCCGGGAGACTCTCCTCCTGACCGTTCCGAACGAAAGTCACCGACCCTTCTCCGATCTTCGTCACGGGGGCGCCGATGAGGATTCTGCCGCATCCCTCCTTGATGCGCTTGTGAAGGAAGTAGCCGTGCGCAGTCAATTTTTGCACGGGGTAAAAAGGCTGCATCTCGAGGATCGTGGGCTGGAAGCCCCTCGCGACGAGGAAATCGGCCGTCTCCATGCCGACGTATCCGGCGCCCAGGATCACGACCGGGCCTTCGATGGCGGTTTTTCCGGTCAGAACCTCCCGGGCGTCAAAAACGCCGGGTCCTTCGATTCCGGGAATGTCAGGCGTGGCCGGTGAGGCGCCCGCCGCGAGGATCAGGGCATCCGGGCGCAGCGCTTTCAGCAGTTCGGCCGTCACTTCCCGGCCGCACTGAATCTTCACGCCGCCGCGGGACAATCGCCGCAGCGCCCAGACCATCCAGGTCCGGAAAATTTCCTTGTGGGGCGGCTGGGTCGCGGACTGAAGCTGGCCGCCCGGCCCGCTTTCCTTTTCGAAGACCTCGACGTCGAACCCGCGCTCCATCGCGGCAAGCGCCGCGGACAGGCCCGCCGGTCCTGCTCCGACCACGCAGAGACGCTTTTTTTCCGACAGCGGGGCCGACGCACCCCTGTACTCCCTCCCGCATGCGGGATTGAATGTGCAGGTGGCGGATTTCATCTCGAACATGAGCCGCTCGATGCAGCCCTGGTTGCAGGCGACACACCAGCGGATATCCTCCAGTTGACCGACCCGGATCTTGTTCACGAAATCCGGGTCGGCCAGGAGCTGCCTGCCGAAGCTGATCAGGTCGGCATCTCCCCGGGTAATGGCATTGTCGGCCATTTCCGGATCGGCGATGCGGCCAACGGCGATCACCGGCAACTTTGCCGCGTCCCGGACTGCACGGGCACGGAAGAGGTTGAAGCCCGGCTCCGTGTCCATGGAGGCGATGCTCAGGTTGCCCGGCGTCGAATAGACCCCGACGGAGGCGTGGATAGCATCGGCGCCCGCGGCAGCCAGGCGGGGCGCCAGCCTTTTCATGAACTCCAGGTCGTAGCCCCCGCGGATCATCTCATCGGCGGAAACGCGGATCAGAACGGGGAATCCGGGACCCACCGCCCCGCGAATGGCCGCGACAACTTCCAGGACGAAACGCATCCGGTTTTCCTCGGAGCCGCCGTAGGCGTCCGTTCGCTGATTTGAGAAGAGGGAAAGGAACTGCGTGAGAAGATAGCCGTGGGCACCGTGGATCTCGACGGCATCGAAGCCCGCCTCTTTTGCCCGGACGGCAGCCCGGGCGAAGGCGTCGATCACAACGGCGATTCGCTCCAGGCTCATCGCCTCACAGGGCTGGTTCAGGACGGCGCTGGGAATCGCGGACGGCGCCTCCGGCATCCCTCCGGCGGCCATCTCGAAGGTCTCCCGGCCGGCATGGTGGAGCTGCAGGGCGGCCTTTGCCCCCTCGCGGTGTACAGCGTCGGCGAGCTTCGCCAGGCCAGGGATGAAATCATCGCTCCAAACGCCGATTTCATGTCCGAATCCCTTTCCCCGGGGCAGCACAGCACAGACCTCCGAGATGATCAGGCCGACACCACCTCTCGCCCGACGGGCCAGGTAGGCGATCAGGCGGTCGCTGACGGCACCGTCCGCGTTCCCGTAGCCGGTGCCCATGGCGGGCATGACGGTCCGGTTTCGAAGGGTCATACCGCTGATGGTGATGGGTGAAAAAAGCCTGGCATAGATCATGGTGGGTCTCCTATTGTCTGAAGACGAGAGTCACTTCGCGATTGTATGCGTTGACGAGGGCCGCCGCTTTTCCATTACCCAGCCGCGTGGAGAAGAGTTCCGCGAGAGCCTCGTAATACCACTTCTGCTTTTCCCTGGGCCGTCTGAACCGCTTCCAGACTTCGTCGCCGATCCGGTCCCGGTCTTCCCGAATGGCCCGGATATTGTCCAGCTTGTCGGCCAGCGAGATCAGGAGCGCTTCGAAAGAAGCGGTCCTGAGGTGCTTCATCGTGTGCGCCTTGCGGTTTTCCCAGGTGTGGTCCGACTTGTTCGGCTCCGAGACCGCGCCGACGAGACCGGCGACCTCGCTCCCGAAGGCGGCCTCGATCTCCGCGAAGGTGACGCGGGTGTCCTCCAGGGTGTCGTGGAGAATCCCGGCCGCGACGACATGCTCCGGGCACTCCGATTCGATGAGGATCTTCGCGACATGCAGCGGGTGGATGATGTAGGGGAGCCTCGTTCCCTTGCGGTAATCTCCGGAGTGCGCCCGGGTTGCAAACGCGATGGCCTCGAAAATCATGGATTGCATTCTGTCAGTTTCGAATCACCCCGTGATGGGCCGTCAGGATGTACCGGACGGACTTGAGATCGGGCAGGGCTTTGATCGATTCCTCCTGCCGGTGCGTATCCATGTTGAAGAAATCGACGAAATGCTCGAATCGGCCGCTTTTGTAGGCCAGGTTGTCGCCCGTCGCCAGGTAGCGGCCGTCGATCAGGTAGCAGCAGGAGCCGGGGGTGTGGCCGGGCGTGTGAATGACCCGGACATTCAACCCGTCGGTCGAGAGCGTTTCATTGCTGTCGATCAGCGTGTAGGGGCCATATTTCCACTTCGTCCGCATGAAAAAGAATTTCCCCTTCTGTCCGTTGACCATCTGCTCTTCCTCTCGGTGCATGTAGATTTTCGCATTCTTCAGAAGGGCCGTGGCGCCGATATGATCGCCATCGGTATGGGTCAGGAGCAGCGCCGAAACCTGCTCCGGCGGGATGTTCAGCTTTGCAAGTTCGTCTTTCACCGTTTTTTCGTTCATCCCGGCATCGACCATCAGGTACCCGGTCTTTCCCTTGAAGACGAAGGCGTTCACAAAGGAATCCCGGATGCTGAACGCGGAGTCGTCGATCCTGGCGGTATCGTCCGGGGTCATCCCCCGGGTGCCGAGATAGAATTGAAGGACGAACCACCCGCCCGAAGCCAGGATGATCCCGAGCAGGACCGCAATGCCCAACAGGATTTTCTTCCCCTTTTTCATCATGGCGAAACCAGACCTCCTTGCATGGTAAGACGGGATCGCATCGGTTCCATCCCGGAAGTCGGCGGTGACGGTGCAGCGCGGCCGTGCGCCGGTGTCGGCCTGTACGAGTGGAACATAGGACAACTGCTCCGGCGTGTCAATGAAATCGTGCCGGCAGGTCGCCTCCGGCTTCTTCATGATGGCGTTCCCTTGCCACGGTGCAAAATGTCGCCGAAGGGAGCGCGGATTCAAGTATTTCAAGGCTTCTCCATGGCTTCTTGACATTGCGGCATATTTCATTTATTTGTAAATTCAAAGATCGAGGGGACTCGGAGCCGTTTCCGTCTTTCATGCCCCGCGGCAGGCGCGTGTGCCGTTCGTGATGTCCATCCCAGCCGTTGTCGTGACCGCGCCAGGCCGCATTATTTCCGTGGAGGTTCGCCATGGACAAGTTCAACGAATTCTACAGCCGTTACATGGACAGGCTGGTCGACTGGTACAGCCAATATTCAGAGCGCGTGAAAACCTGGTATGGCGGGCTTCCTTTTTTCGAGCAGATGGTCGTCCTCTTTGTCCTCTTCATCGTTTTTCTGGGGCTGTTCGCCTATGTCATCCTCAGAAGAACGATCAAATGACGGCAACCGGGGCGCAGCAAGGGCGGGAATCGTGGCTTGTCCCGGCCGCACACGCTTGCCGATGTGATTGAGGGTGCATCCCGTTATGAATATGAGTGATTTGATTTTCCATCCGAGCAGCGGCCTCTCGGATCAGTCGGTTTCAGCGCTCCGCTCCATTCTTGCCGGCCTGAAGCCGCCCTTCGGGAAGGGCGATCGGGTGGGTGTCAAGCTCCACTGGGGCGAGAAGGGAAACCGCAGTTTCCTGCCGCCGGTCTTCGCGAGGGAAATCATCCGTTGGCTGCAGGAGCTGGGCGCAATACCCTTCGTATTCGACACGACGGTCCTCTATTCCGGAAGCCGCCGCACCGGTGAGGACAGCTTGAAAACCGCTGCCGCGCACGGATACAGCGAGGCCGGCCTCGGGTGCCCTGTGGTCATCGCCGACGGGATGGACGGACGCAACGTGGTGGACATACCGGCCGATTGCACCCATTTCCAGACCGCTCAAGTTGCCTCCGTATTCGACCGGGCGGACGGTTTCTTCATTTTTTCCCATTTCAAGGGGCATCTCGCGTCGGGTTTCGGCGGGGCCATCAAGAACCTCTCCATGGGCTTTGCCTCGCGGGCGCAGAAACAGCGGATGCACGCTGACGTTCACCCGATCCTCGACAAAAAGAAATGCAACCGCTGCGGCGTCTGTGTCGAGATCTGCCCCACCGGGGCGGCGGGGATCGAAGGCGACGAATACCCGACCTACGACCTCGACCTCTGCATCGGCTGCGCCCAGTGCATCGGTCTCTGCCCGGAAGTGGCCCTGGAGATCATCTGGGAGACGGACAACCGGATCTTTCAGGAAAAGCTGGTGGAGACGGCCGCGGCCGTGTGGAAGTGCATCAAAGGCAGGTCGGTGTTTGTCAACGCCATGCTCAATATCACCGCCGACTGCGATTGCCTGCCGGGGAAGAACCCCATCATTGCCCCGGACGCCGGATTCGTCGGCGGCTATCACCCCGTCTCGGTGGACGAGGAGTCGCTCAGGCGGGTCGGCGCGGAGCCCTTCAGCAAGACCCATCCCCACGTCAACTGGCGCCGGCAGTTCACCTACAGCCGGGAAATCGGCTTCGTCTGAAAGCGGGTCTCAGGCCCTCCCGCCGCAGGTGTGCGCCTGGAGGAATTCGGAAAGCTCGTCCCCGCTTTTCAGGTAGCGGCCGCCTTTGAAACGCACCAATCCTCTTCGCTGCAGGTTGCCCAGGTGCTTTTTCACCAGGGCCCGCTCGCCGAATTCATAGAAGGCCAGGGGCTCCCTCGGGCGGCCGTAGATCAGCCACCGGCCGGCGATTTCGTCCAGGCTGCGCGGCCGGTCGAGCGCCTCGATCAGCCTGCCTTCCCGCTTCTGGATTACCCCCTCATATTCGTCCCAGAGCGGCCCCGGGGGGCTTTCGAAAACGCCTGTTTCGTGCCCGGTAAGCCATGTCCCGGCGGGAATCTTTTTCAGGCGCGAGATGGAGATGATGGTGTCCTCGATGCTGGAATAGAGATCGCCGTACCAGGGCCCGAAGCGGGTGAGGTCGTAGTCGCCCAGAAAGAGCACCCGGGGCTCCCGAAAGAAGAAGGCCACATGACCCGGGGTATGGCCCGGCGTCGCGATCACATCGACGGTCAGAGAACCCATGCGGAGGACATCGCCGTCCCCGAAAAAACCAAGGGGGCTGCGCGGCCGGAAATGGAACTGCTCCAGCATCGTCTGCTTCCAGAACTGCCGGTGTTCCGCGTTGTCGAGGCCGTACCAGTCCAGAAAGACATCCAGGTCCGAAAGGGGAGGAGCGTCTTCACGGGAAATCCAGAGGGGGACGTCATCGAAGAGGTCCAGGTGCATGAAGTGGTCCTCGTGCCAGTGGCTCAGCCAGACGGCCTTCACACCCTCCTCGGCGCGAAGCCTTTCCAGAAGCTTCCGGTCCGAAGACGGATCGATCAGGATCCCTTCGCCCTCGATGTAGATGGAGTGGCAGAACGGGTATCTTCCCTTGTTCTCGCCCGGGATGAACCGGACGGATCCGAAGCGCATCTCTTTCATGGCGGCAATTCCCCTTCAACATTCGCGGCGCAGCGTATTCACATGCGGCGACACTATAGGTAGATTCGGATTGCTCTGTCAAGAGGGAAAGCCGGAGAGGAAACCGGCGGGAAAGATGGCCGAAGCTCCTTTCGGATTTCAGGTCGGATTTCCTTGACCCCTGCGCGGAATTCACCTATATTGCCGCACCTTGCAGTCCTGAACCGGCTTCAGGAATGCCCGGGAAACAGAATTCAAGACAGGGGAGGTGCATGGTTATGAAGATCATCCTTTTAGGCGCTCCCGGCGCGGGGAAGGGGACGGTGGCCAAACTGCTCACGGAAATGGACGGGTCCGTCCAGATTTCCACCGGCGACATCCTGCGGGCGGCCGTGAAAGAGGGGACTGCGCTGGGCAGGGAGGCAAAGGCCTACATGGACCGCGGCGATCTGGTGCCCGATTCGCTGGTCATGAAAATGATGGAGGCCCGCCTTCAGCAGCCCGACTGCGCAAAGGGCTTCATCCTCGACGGATTTCCGAGGACGATTCCCCAGGCGGAAGCCCTGAAGCGTCTGCTGGAATCCCTTAAGATCAAGCTCGATTTCGTCGTCAATCTGGAGGTATCGACGGATGTGATCCTGGACCGCCTCACCACGCGGCGGACCTGCGCCAATCCGGACTGCCAGGAGATCTACAACATCAAGAGCAACCCGCCGACGGCCGACGGCAAATGCCGGAAGTGCGGGACGAAGGTTGTCCAGCGGGATGACGAGACGGAAGCAGCCATCATGAACCGCCTCGACACCTACCGGCTCAAGACCGAGCCGCTGATCGGTTTCTACAGGGCGGAAGGCAGCCTGAAAAGCTTCCTCTCGCTGAGCAGCCGGGACACGGTCGCCGAAATCGGCAAGGCGCTGTCCGGCCTGAAATAGCCCAAGCCGGCAGGCATGGAACAAATCGTCGCCGGGGCCAGGATGATCGATTACGAGAGCGAACTCAATGAGGAACAGCGCCGGGTGGTCATGGAGGCGGGCGGGCCCCTACTGGTCATTGCCGGCGCGGGAAGCGGCAAGACGCGGACGCTGACCTACCGGGTCGCCCGACTGATCGAGGGCGGCGCGGAACCGGAGGAGATCCTGCTGGCCACCTTCACCAACAAGGCCGCACGGTCGATGCTGGGCCGGGTCAACCAACTCGTGGAACGGGACACCGGCCGCCTGTGGGGCGGGACGTTCCACCACATCGCCCACCGCATTCTTCGCGCGAACAGCCCCCTGCTGGGTTACGAGCGCAGCTTCACGATCATGGACTCGGAAGACGCCCGCCAGCTCATGAACACCTGCATCTCCGACGCGCGGATCGACCCGAAGGCCGACCGATTTCCCAAGGGGGACATCCTTCGGGACATTCTCTCCCTGTCGGTGAACACGGAATCGACGCCGGAGGAGATCGTCTTCGGGCGCTACCCCTTTTTCTACCACCGCATGGAGGAGATTCAGGACGTCATTGCACGGTATATCGATCGGAAAAAGGCCCTGAACGTCATGGATTTCGACGACCTGCTGCTCAACTGCCGGAAGCTTCTCGCAGGACACGGGCAGGTGCTCGAATTCTATTCGCGGCGCTTCACGCACATCCTGGTCGACGAGTACCAGGACACGAACATCCTGCAGGCGGACATGATGGATCTGCTGGCCTCCCATCACAGGAATCTGATGGTGGTGGGGGACGACTCGCAGAGCATCTACTCCTTCCGGGGCGCTCATTTCGCCAACATCATGAAGTTTCCGGAGAAATACCCGGATTGCCGGATTTTCAAGCTGGAGACGAACTACCGGAGCACGCCCGAGATCCTGCACCTGGCCAACCTGAGCATCGTCAACAACGAGAACCAGTTCGAAAAGCGGTTGAGGGCGGTCCGAAGCGGCGGCATCCGGCCGGTTCTGGCCCCGGCGAGGAATGTCCTTCAGCAGGCCGATTTCGTCTGCCAGCGAATCCTCGAACTGCTGCGGGAGGGGGTATCCCTGCGGGAAACAGCCGTCCTCTACCGGGCCCACTACCATTCCATGGAGCTTCAGATGGAGATGACCCGGCGGGGAATCCCCTTCGAGATCCGGTCCGGCATCCGCTTCTTCGAACAGGCGCACGTCAAGGACGTGACCTCCTACATGCGGATCATCCTGAACCCCCACGACGAGCTGGCCTGGAAGCGCGTGCTGGGCCTCTTTCCGAAGGTCGGGAAGGTGAGTGCGGAGAAAATCTGGATCTTTCTCGGCAGGCAGGAAGATCCGCTGGCCGCCGTCCTGGGCGACGCGTTCCTGAAGGCGGCCACCCGGATGGCCGCGCCGGGCCTGCGGCAGTGCCAAGCGGTCTTCCGGCGGATCCTGGAGAGCTCCTGGGAGCGGAACCCCGCCGGTCTCGCGGAGCGGATCCTGGAGAGCGGCTGCCGCGACTCGATCCGGGAGCGCTTCACGGACAGCGCTTCGCGGCTCGAGGACCTGGAGCAGTTCATCCTCTTCGCGGAAAATTACGATTCGCTTTCGGACTTTCTGAGCCAGTTGGCCCTGCTGACCAATATGGCGGAGGAGGGGGACGCCGAGCGGGAACGGATATCGGAAGACCGGGTTGTCCTGAGCACGATCCACCAAGCCAAGGGGCTGGAATGGTCGGCCGTTTTCCTGATCTGGTGCGCGGAAGGGATGATCCCGCTGAACCGCGCCCTGAAGGAGCCCGGTGGGGAGGAGGAGGAGCGGCGCCTCTTCTATGTCGCGACGACGCGGGCCAAGGATCAGCTTTACCTTTGCTATCCGGTCTCGGACTACGGGCGGGGCATGGGCAGCCTGCCGCTCGGCCCCTCGCGCTTCATTCGCGAACTCCGCCCGTCTTCATCGCGCTCCCGGGATCTCCCTTACGAGCAATGGCTGGTTGAAGAGGAATATTAAAGCCAGCGGTCCCGCTTTTCCTTGGCCTCGTATTCCGCCCGCAGCGCGATCTGCGTGGCCTCGGCGATGTCCTCCACGCGCTTCACCCAGTCCTCGAACTTGATGTCCACGCCGAAGATGCCGATCATCTCGTCCTTGTCGTCCACGATGGGCGCGGACACGGTGATGCACAGCGCGCCCGTCATCTTCGAGATGTAGAAATTGGTGACGTGGATCTTGCCGGTCTGGAGCGGCTTGATGAACCACTCCCGGTCCGACTGGTCGGTGCCGACGCCGTAATTCTCGTAGCGCGCCCGGTCCACGATATTGGTGATGTTCTTCGTCGTCTTCTTGCCGTTCATGTCGACGACGTAGGCGAACTGCACGGACGGGTTGTCCTCGATGCACTGCTGCATGATCGGCTCCTGAAGCTCCGGCTTCATCGTCTTCATGACCGGGTGCTCGATCACCTGCTTCACGACGGTCACGGCCGCCTCGGCGGCCCTGTGCTTGATCTTTTCCAGATCGGACATGAAGAGCTCCGGCAGGTATTTCCGCACGCGCTTTTCCAGCTCCTCGTTCGAAATGCTCGTCACGCGCCCCGACTCGTATTCCTCGGTGATCCACTTGTGGATTCTGGAAATCCCCGGATGCCGCTTGTCGACCGCATTTTCGCCCTTCAGGCCCAGGTGGCCGTTGATCCAGAAGGCGATCCCGGACTTGCCGGACTTGTCCGTGACCATCGGGACGATCGGGCGGTTCAGGATCCGGGTCGTGTCAAAGATATTGTAGATCTCTTCGCACTTGATCAGTCCGTCGGCATGCACGCCGGCCCGGGTCACGTTGAAATCGGCCCCGACGAAGGGGTAGTTCGGGGGGATCCGGTAGCCGATCTCCTTCTCGAAATACCGGGCGATCTCGGTGATTGCGGTGGTGTCGATGCCGCGGTTCTCGCCTTTGAGGCCGATGTACTCCAGGATGAGGCCCTCGATCGGCGGGTTTCCCGTCCGTTCTCCCAGCCCCAGCAGGGTGCCGTTGGCCGAACCGCAGCCGTAGAGCCAGGCGGTGGTCGCATTGATGAGCGCCTTGTGAAAATCGTTGTGCCCGTGCCATTCGAGCAGATGGCCGGGGACGCCCGCCTCCTCGATGAAGGCCCGGACCATCTTGTCCACGCTCCGGGGCAGGGAGGCGCCGGGGTAGGTCACGCCGTACCCCATCGTGTCGCAGAGGCGGATCTTGATGTCGATGCCGCTCTCGCTCCGGAGCTTCATCAGTTCGATGGCGAACGGGACGCAGAACCCGAAGATATCGGCGCGGGTGATGTCCTCGAAATGGCAGCGTGGGACGACACCGGCCTCGAGGATGGAGCGCACGATCGCGAGGTAGTCGTCCATCGCCTGGCGCCGCGTCTGGTTGAGCTTCAGGAAGATGTGATAGTCCGACACCGATGTCAGAATGCCCGTCTCCTGCAGCCCCGCTTCCTTCACGAGCTTGACGTCCTCCGGGTTGGCCCGGATCCAGCCGGTGATTTCGGGGTATTTCAGGCCCAGCGCCCGGCAGCGGGCCACCGCATCCCGGTCCTTCTGGCTGTAGAGAAAGAACTCCGTCTGCCGGATCACTCCGTCGGAACCGCCCAGTCGGCTCATCATCGCGTAGAGATCGACGATCTGCTTCACCGTGTAGGGCGGTCGGGCCTGCTGGCCGTCGCGGAATGTCGTGTCCGTGATGAACGGCTCGTCGGCCGGATTGATGGGAATGATCTTATGGTCAAAGTCGATCCGGCTGACCTCGTCGAAGGGGAAGACGTCTTTCTGGAGGTTCGGCTGGTCGACATCCCGGAGATCGTATCGCCAGAAGCGGCTGTGCTCGTGATCCAGCACTTTTTTGTTCATATTCCATTTTGCCATCGTTTTTTCTCCAAAAGATGAATCGCAATTAAAAAAGGGCACTGCCGATTTCCCGTGCCCTCCTTCATGATGAATATTCGTTCGCTTTCAACTGACGGGTGGCACTGCCCGCGCCGGCGGGATGAAGGCCGCGCGCGCCCCCGCTCTTTTCGTGGTTTTCCGAGTGGCTTCCATGAGGAGAGAATTTTCGGTTTTCATCAGGCCTTCGCCCCGTTTCTGCCCGGAAAACGTCTGTGGATCGACCCATCGCGCCCGGAAGGGCGCCCGTTTTCAGGAATTCAAGGTTTCCGCTGTGCTTCGATGTTCCCCAATATTACGGTCAAACGGTCTTGTCAATGAAAAAACGGACCCTTTTCCTTCGGCCTACTGGACGATCTTCAGCGAAAGCTCCATGAGCTGCTCGATGCTCACCCGGGATGGCGCATCCGTCAGGAGGCACGTGGCTTTCTGCGTTTTCGGAAAGGCAATGACGTCCCGAATGGAGTCCGTTCCCGTCATCAGCATGATGAGCCGGTCGAAACCGAAGGCAATCCCGCCGTGGGGCGGCGTCCCGTATTCGAGGGCATCCAGCAGGAAGCCGAATTTGGCCCGCGCCTCTTCCGGGTCCAGGCCGAGCGTCTTGAAAATTCTGGCCTGCACCTGCTGGGAGTGGATCCGAATGCTGCCGCCGCCGATTTCCGACCCGTTCAGCACCAGGTCGTAGGCCCGGGCCCGGACCCTTCCCGGATCGCTTTCCAGTTTGTCGAGGTCCTCCAGGACCGGCGAGGTGAAGGGATGATGCGTGGACACGAATCTTTTTTCCGTGTCGCTGTACTCCAGGAGCGGAAATTCGGTCACCCAGGTGAAGGAGAATGCAGCCGGGTCGATCAGCTTGAGCAGGCGGGCCACATGGATCCTGAGGTTGCCCAGGGTATCGTGGACAATCCCCGGCTTGTCGGCGACAAAGACGATGAGGTCCCCGTCCCGGGCATCCATGGTTTGGTTGATCGCCGTGACTTCGCCGGGTTTCAGGAATTTGAAGATCGGCGAGGTCCATCCCTCCGGATTCACCCGCGCCCAGGCCAGCCCCTGCGCCCCGTAATTGGCGGCGTAGTCCCGAAGCCCGTCCAGGTCCTTGCGGGAAAGGCGCTTGCCATCCTCGATTTTGATGGCTTTGATGACCCCGCCGCCTGCAACGACCTCCTTAAAAAGATTGAATTCCGCGTTTTGCAGGATTTTCGTCAGATCCCGAAGCTCCATGGAAAAGCGGGTGTCCGGATTGTCCTTTCCATAGCGGCCGACGGCGTCCCGGTAAGAGATCCTGGGGAATGGCGTTGCGAGGGAAACGCCGAGGCAGGATCGGAACAGGTGGGCCATGAACCCTTCCATGATGCCGATGATGTCGTTTTCATCGATGAAAGACATCTCCAGATCGATCTGCGTGAATTCGGGCTGGCGGTCCGCCCGCAGATCCTCGTCCCGAAAGCACTTCACGATCTGGTAGTAACGGTCGAATCCCGACACCATGAGGAGCTGCTTGAATATCTGCGGCGACTGCGGAAGGGCGTAGAACGCGCCCGGATTGACCCGGCTGGGAACCAGGTAGTCCCGTGCGCCCTCCGGCGTGCTCTTCGTCAGGAAGGGGGTCTCCACCTCGACGAATCCCTGGTCCTGAAAGTACTGCCGCGTGGCGGCGGCGGCCCGGCTGCGCAGGATGATTTTAGACTGTATTTCCGGGCGCCTCAGGTCCAGGTAGCGGTACTTCAGCCGGACATTCTCGGAAATTTCTTCGTCGGAGTCGAGAACAAAGGGCGGTGTCTTCGCCTCGTTGAGGATCTCCAGCTCGTCGATCATGACCTCGACGTCTCCGGTCGGGAGATCGGGATTTTCCATGCCTTCCGGCCTTTTCCGGACTGCTCCCTGAACGGCCAGGACGTATTCGCTTCGGATCCTGTGCGCCTCCTGGTGAGGCGTCGCGCTCAATTCCGGGTTGAAAACGATCTGAACCAGCCCTTCCCGGTCCCTCAGATCGGCGAAAATCACCCCGCCATGGTCCCTTCGGCGCTGCACCCATCCCATCAGGACAACCTTTTTCCCGGCATCCGCCGCCCGGAGCGACCCGCAGTAATGGGTTCTCTTCTTGACTGTGATAAACGATGACACCTTGCTCTCTACCTCGCTCTCGCTGTTTTCCGTATGGTTTCCTCGATGCCTTCCAGGCTGACGGTTTCCTGTGTTCCCCGGCTCATGTCCCTCAATTCGGCCTTTCCCTCCCGAAGCTCGCGCTCTCCCAGAATGAGGGTAAGTCGGCATCGGAATTTGTCGGCCCGCTTCATCTGGCTCTTCAGGCTTTTCCCATGATAATCCATCTCCGTCCGCATGCCGTCCATGCGAAGGCGATTGCACAGCCGGAAAGCAAACTGCTGGGCCTCGTTCCCCAGGGAGGCAATGAACAGGTCCGGCGCGTCGGCATTTGATTCCCGATCCGCGGGGATCATGGCCAGCAGGCGTTCGAAACCGATCGCGAATCCGATGCCGGGAATATCCGGCCCGCCCAGTTCCTTCACGAGGCCGTCGTAGCGCCCGCCCCCGACAATGGCGTTCTGCGCCCCCAGATAATCGGTGGTCACCTCGAAGGTGGTTCTCGCGTAGTAGTCCAGTCCGCGCACCATGCGGGGGTTGATCCGGAAGGGCAGGCCGAAGACCGCCAGGGAATCCTGCACTTTCAGAAAATGGTCCCGGCACTCCCGGCACAGATAGTCCGGCAACAGCGGCGCACCGGCAATGATCGCGGCGCAGGTTTCGGTCTTGCAGTCGAATACCCGCAGCGGATTGGTCCCCAGGCGGCGCCGGCAGTCTTCGCAGAGCCGTTGTTCCCGACCCTGCAGAAAATCCGTGACGGCCTTTCTGAAGGAGGGCCGGCAGGCCGGGCATCCCAGCGAGTTGATTTCCAGCCCGGGGTCCGGCAGGCCGACGGCCTTCAAAAAATGAATCAGCATCAGAATGACTTCCGCGTCCGTCCTCGGGTCGTCAAGGCCGAGCAGTTCCGCGTCAATCTGGTGGAATTGGCGGAATCGACCCTTCTGGGGTCTTTCGCGGCGGAACATCGGCCCGATCGTGTACAGCTTGGCGACGGGTTCCGTCGCATGGAGGCTGTGTTCCAGATAGGCGCGGATCACCGAAGCCGTCGCTTCCGGGCGCAGGGTCAGATACTCTTCGCCCCGGTCCAGAAAGGTGTACATCTCCTTTTCGACGATGTCGGTGGCCTCCCCGATGCCCCGCCGGAACAGATCCGTCTTTTCCAGAATGGGCACCCGGATCTCCCGAAAGCCGAAGGAGGAAAAGATTTCGCGGGCTTTCGATTCGACGCAATGCCACCGGCCCGTTTCCTCCGGAAGGATGTCTTTAAACCCCCTGACAGCGGTAATGATTTCCATTGGATAACCCTTTCAACGGCGTTGTGGGATAGCACAGAAGACCCGGAAAGGCAACAAAATACTGAGGACTTCGGAGGTTCCGGGATCACCCTTCCGTCGATTCCGGTCGCTGCGCAGCAGCCTTTCCGTCGGTCTTGAAGGTGCCGACGGAAACATCCCGGCCGTCTGTCCGGATTGTGACCGCCCCGTCCCGGTCTGTCCTGTACAAGCGGATGTTCCGTTCCCCGTAGCGGTTCAGAACGTCCGGGTGAGGATCGCGAAAAACGTTTTCATGGCCGCAACTGACCACGGCGATGCGGGGCTGAACCGCATTCAGAAAGGTCGGGGTGCTGGAGGTGAAGCCGCCGTGATGGGGGACGAAAAGGATATCGCTTTTAAGATCGACGCCGGCGCGGATAAGGCGTTCTTCCGTCGGGCGCGAAATGTCGGCCGGAAGAAGGATGCCGGTTCCACCGAAGGTCAGCTTCAGCATGACGGACTGGTTGTTGACATGGTCATAGCTCCCCTCCGCATCGGCATCTTCAAGGGGGCGTTCCGGGTTCAGGACGCGGACCGTCACGCCGCCCAGAACGTCGGGGGGCGTTTCCGCGGAGACGATCCGCCGGCGGACCTGCTTTTCCGCGGCGACCTTCACGAATTCCCGGTAGGGTTCACTGTCCGCGATCTGTCCGGTCATCCAGACCTCCCGCACGTCGAAGTTTCTCAGAATGAAGACCAGTCCATTGAGATGGTCCGGGTGAACATGCGTCATGACCATGACATCGATTTTTCGAATCCGCTCATGCCACAGGAAGGGGGCGACGACATACCGGCCGATGTCGAAGCTTTCCTCGTGGGAGCCGCCGCCGTCGATCAGCATGCTCATGCCGCGGGGGAATCGCACCAGCGTCGAGGATCCCTGGCCGACATCGATGGCTGTAACCCGAAGACGGTTCTCCCTCAGGTCCGCGGTATGGCGGCAGGCGGCGACGGCCAGAATCAGGATCGACAGCGTGCAGATCGCGATCTTCAGGCCCCTGGCCTTTTGCGCGGCATGCCTTTCCGCTTGCGGCTGACCGGATCCGCTTTCTCCCCGAAGACCGAGCCGGGCGAACACAGCGATCAGCAGCAGGTAAAAGCCGGCCACCTCCGCCAGCGCTGGCGTGGTCACGTAAATGGAGGAGCCGGGGAGGGAGGAGAAAAAATCGACAAGCGCCACGGATATCTTCACCAGAAAAGTGGATATCTTGACGAGCAGGACCGCCAGCGGCGGAAAGATGGGTGCGGCCAGGATGATTGCCATGCAGACGGGCAGGGCCATGACTCCCATGATGGGAACAACGGCAAGGTTGGCCGGCAGGGAAACGACGGACACCCGGTTGAAATAATAAACGATCAGTGGCAGTGTCCCCAGGGTCGCGCTCACGGATACGATCAGGAACAGCGCCGCGTCGTAGAGGATCCTGCCGAAAATCCTTCTGTACGGGGAACGCTCCGCCGGTTCCGGCTTCGGCACCAGGGCCGTCAGTTTCGGGGTGATAAAAAGGATCGCCGCGACGGCCGTAAAGGACAACTGGAAGGAAAGATCAAAAAGGGAGGCCGGCGAGAGGATCAGGATGACCAGCGCCGCCAGCGCCAGCGTGTTGTAAAGGTCCCGCACCTTTCCAAGCAGGACGGCCGCCAGCAGGGCCAGGGCCATGATGGTCGCCCGCACGACAGAAACGCCCGCGCCGGCGATAAACGTGAAGACGGCAATCGGAAGAAAGGAAAAGGCCGTCGAGAGCTTGACAAGGTTGAATCGCAAAAGCAGCGTCTCGGAAAATTTCATGAGGAAACGGAACAGGAAAATGGAAAAAAAGGCGATAATGCCCACATTGAACCCAGAGATGGCAATGATGTGGGAGGTGCCCGTCTGATTGAATTTTTCCATCATCTCCGCGGGAATTTCCTTCTGATCGCCCAGAATCATGGCCTGGACGATTTCTCCGTAGGGGGAGGGCGAATGCTCCCGGATCAGCGTTTTCAAGCTCCTTCGGAAACGCTCCAGGGCAAGTTTCATCGGGTTCCCCAAGTCTTCCCGCAGCACGATGATGTTGGCCGGATTGTCGACGTAGCCCTGAACCAGAATGCCGCGAAGGCGGAGGTAGCGCTCGTAGTCGAACCCGCCGGGATTGGAGAAATTATGCGGACTTTTCAGCCTCGTCCGGAAACGGACGACATCCCCGTATTTGTAGGTCTCGCCGGTTGCCGTGTTCAGGAGGACCTTGCCTTCCACGGGCAGGAAGTCCTGATCCTTCCGGATGCGGAACACAGAGACGGTCACCGCTGTTTTCTCGCCGGACGCCCGAGGATTCTCCGCCACCACGCCGTCGATCTCCAGCCGTCCCTCTTGCACATGGCTGAGGATGTGCCGTGGCCCAGGCTTTCGATAAAGGTCCTGGCTGATCGACAGAAGGGACATCAGAAACATCGCCGCCGCCATCGCGATCCGCAGTACGCGGTCATGCCGCTTCCGCCATGCGATCAGCATGCCGGCGAAGGACGCGACCAGGGCGAGCAGCAATGCCGGATCGGGAATTTCCTTCAGGAAACCCGTACCGATTCCCGCCATGGCGGCAAGAAGAAGGGGAACAAGCGGTCTTTGCATGAGTTAATTTGTTGAAAATTGTTCAAAAATAATTATATAGGATGACCCTGGCTATTCGGAAAAATCCCTCATGCGAGGCCCGTTGATGCTGAAAGAAAAGACGGCGACCCGGCTGCGATACCTGCTGCTGTCGCGGGTCGCCATCGTCACGCTGCTGCTGGGTATCGCCATTTTCATGAAGGTCAAGGGCGAGGAGTATCTGCCCGAGATATCGCTTCGGTCTCTTTCCTGGCTCATTATCACATCCTACATCCTGTCGCTCCTCTATTTTCTTCTCCCCCGCCTGGTACGGAGCATTCAGACAAATCTCTATATCCAGGCCATCGGCGACGTCCTGCTGGTTACAGGCCTGGTTTATGCGACGGGCGGCATCATCAGCATCTATCCCGTTTTTTACACACTGGTAATCATCTACTCCGTGTTGTTCCTGGGCAGGCGGGGCGGGCTGATCACCGCCTCCGCGTGCAGCATCGGCTACGGCCTCCTTCTCGATCTGGAGTACTACCGGGTTCTGGCCCCGCCCTATTCAACCATGATCCGGGATTACCCGTTCACGGCAAGCTATGTTTTCTCGAAGATCATCACTTATATCGTTTCCTTCTACCTGATCGCCTTCCTCGCCATTTTTGTCGTGGAACAGGAAAAGCGGACGAGAACGCTGCTGCGGGAAAAGGAAACCGCGTTCGATCAGCTCGATGTGCTGCACCGGAGCATCATCGAGTCCGTCGACACGGGCATCATGACGATCAATCTTCGGGGCCGGATCAAATCCTTCAACCGGGCGGCGCAAGAGATCACCGGCTATTCCTTCGACGAAGTCGAAAACAAATATATCGCCGATTTGTTCCCGGCGTACGGACAATTCGTTGCGAAGATTCAGGCGGGGAGCAACCCGGAGCCGGAGCGAAGCCGGGTGGAAATTCAGATCGAAAGCAGGGAGAAAAAGCCGCTCATTCTGGGCTGCTCCCTTTCCTTTCTGAGCGACGCAGCGGGGAAGCGGATCGGCAACATCATTGTTTTCCAGGATTTGACGGCCGTCAAGAAAATGGAGGCCAGTGTCGAAAAGAACAGGCGGCTCGCCTTCATCGGCGAAATGGCGGCGGGCCTCGCCCACGAGATGAGAAACCCCCTGGCGTCGATCGGCGGCTCCATTCAGGTTCTGAACAAAAGCCTCACCCTGAGTCCGGGCGATGAACGCCTCATGCAGATCATCCTGAGGGGCAAGGATCAGCTTGAGAGCTTCATGCGTGATTTTCTTCTCCTCTCCAGGCCCTCGCCGGGAGTGCCGGAAGCCATCGGAATCGCGGAGATGATCGAGGAGGTGCTCGAGTCGGTCCGTTACCTGCCGGACTGGCGGGACCGCATCGTGGTCGAGAAGTCTTTCCGGGATCCGGTGCCGCGCATTCACGCGAACAAAACGGAAATCCGGCAGCTGATGTGGAACCTCCTTTTGAACGCGGTTCAATCCATGCCGGAAGGCGGCCATCTGCGCGTCGAAGCCGGATCGGGCATGGCGGAGGAAGCCTCCGTGACCTGCCTCGAGATCCGGGTCGGGGACAGCGGCCCGGGAATCGCGGAAAAGGATGCGCCCCGGATTTTCGAGCCCTTTTTTACAACCCGCGAAAAGGGCACGGGAATGGGGCTTGCGATTGTCAACCGGATTGTGGAGAGACATCACGGTAAAATAAAAGTTGACAGCCGGGCAGGCGAAGGGACGACCTTTACGGTATGGCTCCCCTGCCTGAGGGAAGCGGAGAGGTGAAAATGGCCAGGATCCTTGTAGTGGACGACGACAAGGGGATGAGAGAGTTTCTTGAGATTATGCTGGGCAGGGAAGGGTATGATGTCACCGCAACTTTCGACGGGGAAAAGGCCCTCGGCCTTTGCAGGAAAGTTCCCTTTGATCTGATCCTGACGGACCTGAAAATGCCCCGGATGGACGGCATCGAGTTCATGAAACGGGCGAAGGATGTCTGCCCCGAAGCCATGATCATCCTGATGACCGCTTATGCTTCAGGCGAAACGGCCGTTTCCGCCATGAAAGAGGGCGCCTATGATTATATCGAAAAGGATTTCGACATCGAAGACCTGGCGCGTCTGATCCGGGAGGCGCTGAACAAAAAGGGCGTCAAGAAAAGCGACGCCGAGTTCATGAAGGAACTGGAAGAATCGGTGTCCTTCGGCGGAATGATCGGAAAAAGCAGGGAAATGCTCAAGGTCTACGCGACCATCAAGAAAATCGCGGGTACCACGGCCAACATTCTGATCCTCGGTGAAAGCGGCACCGGCAAGGAACTGGTGGCCCGGGCCATCCATGAAAACAGCCCGCGCAACGGGCAGCCCTTTGTCGTCATCAACTGCGGGGGCATACCGGAATCACTCCTCGAATCGGAATTCTTCGGATACATGAAAGGCTCCTTCACGGGGGCCCACACCGACAAGCCCGGTCTGTTCGAGGTGGCGAGCGGCGGCACGATATTCCTGGATGAAATCGGAGATCTTCCCTCGATCCTGCAGGTAAAGCTTTTGCGCGTCGTGCAGGAAAAAACCTTCCGGCGCATCGGGGGCACGGAGGATATTCGGGTCAATGTCCGGATCATCTCGGCGACCAATCAGGATCTTTTTACGAAAGTGAGAGAAAACACCTTTCGGGAGGATCTCTACTACCGTCTCAACGTCATTCCGATTCACCTTCCGCCCCTGCGGGAAAGAAGGGAGGACATTCCCGTCCTGGCAAAGCACTTTATCGAGAAATACTCCCGGGAGTTCGGAAAGGAGATCCGGAACATGTCCGTTTACGCCCTGGAACTCCTGATGGATTATCCCTTTCCGGGAAATATCCGCGAACTGGCCAACATCATCGAGCGCAGCGTCGCGCTCGAATCCTCCAATATCATTCTTCCGGAAAACCTCGTCCTGTCGGACAGCCGGGACCCGGCCTTCTCCGTCAGCGATTACCGGTTTCCCGGGGAGGGCGTCGATCTGAACGAGGAGCTGGCCCATATCGAGCGGCAATGGATTCGCAGCGCACTCGAAAAAGCGAAAGGGTCCAAGACAAAAGCGGCGGAACTGCTGCACGTCACCGTTGATTCCCTGCGTTACCGGATTGAAAAGCTGGAGATGGAATCCGGCCCGTAAAATATTTCTTGACAACCCCGGCGCTTTGACTCTATAGGATGACAGAAGGTAAATTAAAATGAAAAGTCTCGATGTCATGGATCGCCGGTCAGTCCGCTTTTTCGCTTTCTTCAGCTTTTTTAGCGAGGTCTGCCTGCCGCGCTCATGACATGAATTGAGCCATGACGCCGCGGGCAGACCTTTTCGGGCTGCCCGCGGCTTTTTTATGAAGGCCGTGGAATCCGATCCATGGCTTTTTTTTATCTTTTTTCGAGGAGGACAGGGCGATGACGAAAATGATGAGATGGATGAACGCGATGGGCATGCTGGCCGCGCTGGCCTTTTTCGGCCCGGCCCCTGCTGCGGATGCCGCGGCCATCAAAGTCGGGGCGGCAATCAACATGACCGGCCCGGCCTCCACCTGGGGCCAGTATCATGCCCGGGGTCAGCAGGATTATTTCCGCTACGTCAACGAGGTCAAGGGCGGCGTCGCCGGCCGGAAGATCGAGATGATTCTGGTCGACACGGGATACAAGGTCCCGGAAGCCGTCGCGGCCGTGAGGAAGTTTGCCGTGCAGGACCGGGTGGACATGATCGCCACCTGGGGCGCCGGGGAGGGGCTGGCGGCGAAACCCATCATCCAGAGCTACCGGATTCCCACAATCAATTACTCCACGAGCTGGGAAATTCTGGAACCGCCCGTAGATTACATGTATCTCCCCTTCGGCAGCTACCGCATGGATTGCTACGCGGTGATCGATTACATCCGGACCATCCACAAGGGAAAGGAAGCGCCCAAAATCGGACTGCTGACCTACAACAACGCCTACGGCCGCTCCATTCACCAGCCGACCCGCGATTACGCGGCCAAACAGAAGGTACAGATTGTCGCAATCGAAGAGTTCCCCCCGAAGACGGTGGACCTGACTACGGAACTGCTGCGGCTCAGGCAGAAGGGCGCTGAATACGTCTTCATGCAGATGCTGCCCGCCACCATTATCACGACTTTCAAGAGCGCCGACCGGATCGGCTATGCGCCGCAATTCTTCGGGACATGGACCTCCACGGACCCGGACTTTTTCAAGCTCGGAAAGGGCCTGATCCGGGACCGGCTGAACATGCAGTTCCCCGGCGGTCTGCCCTCGGACAACACGAAGGGAATTGCGCTCATGAAGGAGCTTTGGAAGCGCTACAAGACGGTTGACCGGTTCGATGCGGCCTACTGGGAGGGCGTCGTCGTCGGCATGATCATGGAACGGGCCTTTGTCCGGGCGCAGGAATCCTTCAAGCAGGTGAACCGGGAGACGATCAACAAAGCCATGGAGTCGTTCCGGAATGAGGATTTCGGAGGCCTCGTGCCGAACGTCACCTACAGCAGCAAGGACCACGGGGCGTCCTTCAAGGCCAGAATGGTCCGGGTGCGTGAGGACGGCTCCCTGGTCCCGCTGACCAACTTCTACACGCCCGGAAAAGAGAAGATCAAACTGACAAAGTGAGACGGAAAATCCGATGAAGTCACAGCGCAGCAGGCCGGGCATCTTCAGCGCGCGGAGTCGGGAAGATGCCCGGGCCGAACTGGACATTTCGAAGCTGTCCCTGCATTTCGGCGGCGTCCGGGCGCTGCACGACATCGATCTGGCCGTGCGCACCGGTGAGCTGGTCGCGGTGATCGGTCCGAACGGCGCGGGCAAGACCAGCCTGCTGAACTGCATGACCGGTTTCTACTGGCCGCAGCAGGGCAGCATCCGTTTCAACGGCCGGGACATCACCCATCTGCCGTCCCACGAGCTGGTGCGGATCGGCATCGGGCGGACCTTTCAGAACATCGAGCTTTTTCCGGGCATGACGGTGCTGTCGAACATGCTGCTGGCGAGGCACATCCACTGCCGCTGCGGCCTGGGCGCCGCGGCGCTCTTTGCATCCTCCGCCCGGAAAGAGGAGATCCGGCACCGGCTCGTCCTGGAAGAGGTGATCGATTTTCTGGAGATGCAGGCGATCCGCAAGAAAACGGTCGGATCGCTTCCCTACGGCCTGATGAAACGGGTCGAACTCGGACGCGCCCTGGCGCTGGAGCCGAAGCTCCTCGTCCTCGACGAGCCCTTTGCCGGCATGAACCTCGAAGAAAAGGAGGACATGGTCCGGTTTCTCATCGAGCTCAACGAGGCCTGGGGCCAGACCATGATCCTGGTGGAGCATGACATGTCCATTGTCATGAGCATCTCCCAGCGGATCATGGTCCTGAATTTCGGCGAGAAGCTGGCGGAGGGAACGCCCGAAGAAGTGCGGAACCACCCGGAGGTGATCAAGGCCTACCTGGGTGACGCGGAATCCCTTTGAAGAGGGCAGCGATGACGGCGAATCCGGCAGAAAAAACACTTCCCCAGGTCCTGGCCCTGCAGGCCGAGCGCCTGGGCGCCGCGACGGCAATCCGCGAGAAGGCCCTCGGCATCTGGCAGCGATACTCCTGGGCGGACTATTTCCGCTACGTGAGGCATGTGGCCGCCGGCCTGATGTCACTCGGGCTGAAGCGCTGCGAACATGTCGGCCTCATCCTGAACAACCATCCGGAGTGGCTCTTCAGTGAACTGGGGGCCCAGTCTCTGGGCGCCGTGACGCTGAATCTGTTCACCTCCTCGATCACTGACGAGCTGTGCCTGGCCCTCAACCGGATTCAGGCGGCCTTTGTCTTCGTCCAGGACCAGGAACAGGTCGACAAGCTCCTGGACGCCCGCGACAGGCTCGCGCATGTCCGCCGCGTGATCTACATCGACCCCACCGGAATGCGGACCTACGGGAGCGAGCCCTGGCTGATCGGATTCAGCGAGCTGGTCCGAATGGGAGAGGCGCTCGAACGGGAACACCCGGATCGCGTCCTGCAGGAGATTCATAAGGGCGGCCGGGGCGACACCGCCCTCATGATCCTCACTTCCGGAACGA
This sequence comes from Syntrophales bacterium, assembly GCA_034678725.1. GTDB lineage: Bacteria > Desulfobacterota > Syntrophia > Syntrophales > Fen-1087 > JAXDBM01. The sequence continues at coordinate 26,380 of JAXDBM010000078.1, forward strand.
CCGGGCTGCCCAAACTCGCCATGCTATCGCACCGGAACCTGACAGCCATCGCCGAGAGCTGGGTCGAGGCCATGGCCATTCAAGAGGGCGAAAACTGGATCTCCATGTCGCCGCCCGCCTGGATCGTGGACCAGATGTGGGGTGTCGGGGTCGCCCTGGTCGGCGGAATGACGATGAACTTTCCCGAAACTCCGGAGACCGTCACGGAGGATTTCCGTGAAATCGGTCCGTCCCTGCTCATCACCGCCTCCCGGTTCTGGGAGGACCTCGCTTCCCGGATCATGGTGAAGATGTCCGATGTGGGGATGGTCAAGCGGAAAATGTTCGGCCTCGCCGAGCGGATCGGCCGCAGGGTCGCAGAAAAGGAAACCCGGGGAGAAGCCGTCCCTTCCTCCCTGAAAGCCCTCCACCGGCTCGCTTCTCTGACGGTTTACCGGCCGCTGCTCGACCGGATCGGCTGCCTGAAGCTGCGCAGCGCATTCACCGGCGGCCATCCCATCAGCCCGGATGTGATCGGCTTTTTCAGAACCATCGGACTCAATCTCAAGCAGTGTTACGGTCTGACCGAAGCCGGCGGCATTTTTCAGATCCAGCCGGACGATCAGGTGAAGCTGGAGACCGTGGGCAAGCCCCTGCCGGGGACCCTCGTCCGGCTTTCGGAAGACCAGGAGGTCCTGGTGCGCAGCGACGCCGTGTTCGCCGGCTATTATCAGGACTTCAAGTCGACGGAGGCCGCATTCGCCGACGGCTGGCTGCGAACGGGCGACGCCGGCTATCTGGACCGGGACGGCCATCTGCTGATCATCGGGCGCAAGGAGGAAATTATCCGCAACAAGAGCGGGGAGGCCTTTTCACCGGACTTCATCGAAACCCGCCTGAAGTTCAGCCCCTACATCAAGGAGGCAGTGGTTTTCGGCGAGGGGCGCCCCTTCCTCACGCTGATGGTCAACATCGATTTCGGAAACGTCGGCGTCTGGGCGGAGGAGCGGATGATCCCTTATACGACCTACATGGACCTGTCCCAGCAACCGGCCGTGGAAGAGCTGATTCTGGGCGAGATTCAGCGGATCAACGCGCAACTGCCGGACATCATGAAAATCCGGAAGTTCTTCCTCCTCTACAAGCTTCTGGACGCCGACGACGAGGAGTTGACCCGCACCGGCAAGGTGAGGCGGCGCTTTGTCTACGGCCTTTACATCAAGCTGATCGAGGCCATGTACCGGGACCAGTGGGAGGTCGAGGTCAAGGCGAAGGTCCAGTACCGGGACGGACAGGTCGGCAAGGTGGAAACCAAGGTGAAAATCATACCGGTTTAAGGAGATTTTTCGAATGGACTTTTTCGTTCAACTGCTCGTCAACGGCATCAGCATCGGTCTGCTCTACGGCCTGTCCGCGATGGGCTTCGTCATGATCTTCAAATCGTCCAGCGTCCTGAATTTCGCCCACGGGGAACTCCTCGCCTTCGGGGCTTTTCTGTTCCTGGCCATGGTCTCCTGGGCCGGACTGCCCCTGCCGGTGGCCTTTCTGGTAACGCTGGCCGGCTGTTTCTCGCTGGGGTTCCTCGTGGAGCGCGTCTTCCTGCGCCCCCTCATCGGCGAACCCCTGATTTTCGTGATCATGCTGACCGTCGGCCTGGCCTCGATGTTCAAGGGGCTGCTCCTGCTGGTGTGGGGCGGCAACCTCCAGACCTATCCGGACTTTCTGCCGGAGGCGCTCGGCATCCGCTGGGGCGCCATCCAGGTTCCGCCCGTCTACGTGGCCGCGCTGTTCATCGGGATGATCTTTCTGTGCCTGTTCGGCCTGTTCTTCAAATACTCCTCCCAAGGCATCTACATGCGCTCGGTGGCGGACAACCAGAAAGCCGCCCTTTCCCTGGGGGTCCACGTCAAACGGGTCTTCGCGCTCTCCTGGGCCATCGCCGCACTGGTGGCCGGAATGAGCGGCATCGTTCTGGGCATCATCAATGGCATCAACGTGCACGACCTGAGCGCCATCGGCCTCAAGGTCTTCCCTGTGGTGATCCTGGGCGGGCTGGATTCCATTGGCGGAGCCATCATCGGAGGCATTATCATCGGCCTGCTGGAGACCTTCACGGGCGGCTACCTGTCGCCATCACTCCGCGATGTGGTTCCCTACATCGTCCTGGTGCTGATTCTGCTGGTGAAACCCTACGGCCTCTTCGGCCTGAAAGAGATCGAGCGGGTGTGAACATGCGAAAACCGAGATTCCACCCTTGCGGAAATTACCGGGAAGACTACCGGGAAGAGCTGACGGTCTTCGAGACGGACTTCGGCCGCCTCTGGCTGGGCATCGGCCTTGCCTTCCTGTTTCTGGTTCTGCCCTGGGTCGTGACACCCTACATGGTCTACGTTCTGAACATGATCGGCATTGCCGCGATTGCCGCGATCGGCCTGAACATTCTGATCGGATACACCGGACAGATCTCTCTCGGTCACGGCGCCTTTTTCGGCGTCGGCGCCTACGCGGCGGGAATCCTGGCCACTTCGGCGGATCTGCCCTTCGTCCTGGTCGTGCCGGCCGCCGCCGCCGTGACGTCTCTGGTGGGGATGATCTTCGGGATTCCCTCAGTCCGCCTGAAGGGCCTCTACCTGACCATTGCCACCCTGGCCGGACAGTTCATCGTGGAGTACATCCTGCTGCACTGGGAAGGTTTGACAAAGGGCACGATGGGGATCACGCTGCCGAAGGCCTCCCTGCTCGGATGGGAGATGGGCGGCGACCGGGGCTTCTTCTTCGTCATCTTCATCTGCCTGATCGGAATGACCTGGCTTGCGGTCAACCTCATCCGCACGAAGTACGGCAGGGCTTTCATCGCGATCCGGGACAACGACCGGGCGGCCGAGGGAATGGGCATCCCCATCTTCCGCTACAAGCTGCTTTCCTTTGCCATCAGCTCCTTCTACGCCGGATTTGCCGGCGCCCTCTGGGCGTATTACATGGTGAGCATCACCACGGAGCCTTTCAACCTCGGCCTTTCCGTCGAATACATCGCCATGGTGATCATCGGCGGAATGGGAAATATCTCCGGCTCGATCTTCGGCGCCGTCTTCATCACCGGCCTGAACGAACTGCTGCGCTGGGCGACGGACGCGCTGATGAACATGGGGGTGTTCACAAGCACCGGCCTGAACATGGCGCCGCTTCGCGAATTCGCCTTCGGAGCCGCGATCGTGCTTTTCATTCTCTTCGAACCCCGGGGGCTGGCGGAGGTTTGGCGGATCGTCCGCTCGAGCTTCCGGCTCTGGCCTTTTTCATACTGAAGGAGTCTGGCGATGCGGGATGTCCTGCTGCAGGTGAATAACATATCCGTCGTTTATTCCGACGTCATCCAGGTCCTCAAGGGGGTGTCCCTGGCGGTGGAAAGGAAACACATCGTTTCGCTGCTTGGCAGTAATGGCGCCGGCAAGACGACGACGCTGAAGGCCATTTCCGGACTGCTCAAACCTGAAAACGGCGAGGTGACGGACGGCTCGATCCTCCACAGCGGCAAACCCATCCACAACCAGCCTCCCGAGACCATCACCCGGCTGGGCATCATTCAGGTCCTCGAGGGCCGCCAGCCGTTCAAGTACCTGACCATCGAAGAGAACCTGAGGGTGGGGACGGCCACCCGCTGGGGCAAGGCCTACAAGGAGGACCTGGAGCTGGTGTACGGATATTTTCCCGCCCTGCTGAAACGAAGGAAAGCGTTGGCCGGCTACTGCAGCGGCGGAGAGCTGCAGATGCTCGTGATCGGCCGTGCCCTGATGGCCCACCCGCAGCTTCTCCTGCTGGATGAGCCGTCGCTGGGTCTGGCGCCGCTGGTCGTCAGCGAAATCTTTCGGATCATTCGGCGGATCAACGAAGAGCAGGGGACGACCATTGTCCTCGTCGAGCAGAACGCCCGCATGGCCCTTCAGATCGCCCACTACGGGTACGTGATGGAAAACGGCAAGATCGTCATGGAGGGCCCGGCTGAAGACCTGGTTGAAAATCCCGATATCAAGGAATTCTACCTGGGCATGGCCGCCTCCGGCGCCGCAAAATCCTACCGGGACGTCAAATCCTACCGGCGCCGCAAGCGCTGGCTGTGACGATGAACAAATCATTCAACGAACCGTAACATTTTATTCAAATCCCGGGCCTTCCGAACCATCCGCTTCTTTCTCCATCCATCCTTCAAAAAATAAATAACCAGTAATATCAATATGATATAAAATATATTCCCGGGGCATCCCTTTTTGGCACGTTTATTTCATATCTATCTGTTAAAAGAAACAATCAAACACCCAGACAAAGGAGGAAATAGATCATGAAAAAGAATCTCGCAACCCTGGTGATGGCAGCGGCGGTGGTTTTGATCACGGCAGGTTTCAGCTTCGCGGAATATACTGCGGGCGGTGCGGACAACTTCCCTTATTTTCAGCTTGGGTGCCTGATCATCGGCGGGCTCATCATGATGTCCCTGAAATACAAGTACAACAAGATCTACACCAGCGAAGTCGTCGGCGCCTTCGCCCTCTACACACTCTACATCTCTCTGTTCACCTCGCCGGTGCTGGAAGCCGTGAAAAACTGGCTGAGCTGAAAAAACCGCGTGATAATCAGAAACCCGGAATCCGCGAAGGCGGGGGCATCCCCCGCCTTCTTTGTCATCCCTTCTTTTTGAAGCCATCGCCCAACCTGCCAGCGATATTTCCGGATCCGCTTTGCTCGTTTCTCGCTCCAGTACATTCCTATCAATTCACTTCACGCTCACCGATTGTTTGAACCCTGTCGCCAGACATTCCACATCCGCCTGCGGGGCTAATTTGTGCGGGCCGGAATTTGAAATCCATTGACACGAACCGATCTTCTTTTTATACTCTAGCGCCTGAATGCCGGTTTCTGTCGAAGGCGGTGTCTTATCGTGAGCGGATTTCCGCTCATCATGCACGTTAAACATCCAACCGATTCATAACCGAAAGAACAAAGACTCAGAAAGGGAAGGGGGTGAACAGAACGAGCGTTCGAGCGGCTTTTCCGGTGAACCGGACGCAGGGCAGCTTCTGTTGGGATTGAGATTGCGTCCCGCTTCCTCGTCGCCGCGGAAAGCCGAAAGGGGTGTCTTTTTTGACGCAGGAAAAAAGGAGGGGAGAATGAGTTGGAAAGAGATTTATCAGAGCAGGTTGATGTCCGCCCAGGATGCCGCAAAGATCATCCAGTCCGGAGACCGTTTCTGGACGCCGCTGTGTCTGGGACAGCCGTCCATGCTGATCATGGACCTGATCGCCGACCGGGTCGATGAGCTCAAGGACGTCGAGTACATGAATGCACTCACGCTGCGGCCATACAAAATCTTCAAACCGGAGTACCGGAAAACCTTCAGTGTGGTATTTGGATTCTACAGCTCTCCCCATTTACAGCAGATCGCAAAAAGCGAGTGGGCCAACTTCATCCCGGCCCAGAGCTCCGACGTGTCCCTGAAAAACGCGGCCCGGAACCGAGCATACCCCCGCCGGACCGGAATCATCACACAGGTCACGCCGCCGGACAGCCACGGCTATGTCAGCCTCGGCCTCGATACTTTCTACACCGGCCGCATCATGGACCAGAGCGATTTCATCATTGCCGAGGTAAACGACCAGATGCCCCGCACCTACGGGGACACGAACTTTCATGTCTCCCGCTTCACCGCTTTCTTCGAGAATTCCAGCCCACTGCCGGCCGTGCCGACACCGCCAGCGTCGGACGTGGAAATCCAGATGGCGAAAAACGTCGTCGGCCTGATGAAGGACCGGGACTGCTTCCAGGTAGGCATCGGAGCGATCCCGGCCATGATCAGCAAGCTCCTCCAGGACAGCAATCTGAAGGACCTGGGCATTCACACGGAGATGGCGCCGGCGGGGACCAATATCCTCGTGGATAAGGGGATCGTCACCTGCAAACACAAGAAGGTCAATCCCGGCAAGATCCTCCTGGCCTTCACCATGGGCGACAAAGAACTCTACGAGTGGCTGGCCAACAATCCCATGTGCGAGTGGCGTTCCACGCTTTACGCCAACAACATCAGCATCATCTCCCAGGAGGAGAATCTCGTGGCCATCAACGGCTCCCTGGAAGTGGACCTGACGGGGCAGATCTGCTCCGAGTCGCATGGCAACATCATGCGGACGGGCACCGGAGGGCAGCTCGACTTCGTCATCGGCGCTTTCTGGTCTCCCGGGGGGAGAGCGATCAACCTCGTTCCTTCGACCGCCCTGGACGACAGCGTCTCCCGCATCGTTCCCTATCTGTCCAACGGTGCCCGGGTGACCGTGCCCCGCCACTACGCCCAGTACATCGTCACCGAGTACGGCGTCGCCGACCTCACCGGCAGGACGGAGCCGGAGCGAGCCGAGGCCCTCATCCAGATTGCCCATCCCAAGTTCCGGGAAGAGCTGGAGAAGGGCGCAAGGGAGCGGGGCCTTCTTAGGAAAAAAACATTCTGATCCGTTGACCGCTCCAACGATTTTCGGGCCGGACAGGCTGAAGGCAGCATCGCCGGACTGTCCGGCCCCTTCAAGAACCGGCAGCGGAGATCAACACGCGACACCGGAAAACCGACCGGAGTGAAGCCTGATGAGCGGCACGGAGGAAAAAGGGGTATACCGCGCCCTCTTCATCGTGAACTTCCTGGCCTGCCTCGGCTTCGGCATCGCGGACCCCTTTTTCCCGGTCTATGCCACGTCCAACGGCGCCGCGGGCATTCATCTGGCCCTCATCTTCTCCGGTTTTGCCGCCGCCAAGACCCTCTTCTCGCCCCTGACGGGCTGGTGGTCCGACCGCATCGGCAGGCGGCGCCTTCTCGTGATCGGCCTGTTCGCACACGCTGCCATCGCGATCGGATATCTCTGCCTGCCGTCGCCCTCGTCTCTGATCCTCCTGAGATTCCTGCAGGGCATCGCGGCGGCCCTCGTCCGGCCCGTTTCGCTCGCTTACATCGGCGACATGGCCCCGGCCCGGCATGAGGGAACCGCCATGGGAACTTTCGACATTTCCTACTACGCGGCTCTCGCCATCGGTCCGGTGGCGGGCGGGATCGTCAAGGACACGTTCGGCTTCCCCGGGATCTTCATCTGCCTCTCGGCCCTCTGCATGCTCGCATTTCTGACAGCCCTGGTTTTCGTGAGGCATTTCGGCAAGAACAGGGTAAGCGAAATCAGAACACTCCGGGTCGATCTGTCCGTGCTGAAAAAAAGCGGGACCCTCATCGCGCTGTGCGGATTCATCTTTTCGAGGACCTTCGGGATTGTCTATTTCGGGATGTTCCTGCCCATTTTCATGTTTGAGAACCTGCGTCTCACCGGGATCGAGATGGGGGTGGTGATGGGCGCCAACACGATCGTGACGGCGCTGATGCTCCGTCCCATGGGGCTCCTGTCCGACCGCGTCGCGCGGGACCGCCTGATCCTGACCGGCGGCACGGCCGCCGCATTGCTCACGGCCTTCCTGCCTCTGTCCGAAACGTTTCCACACATTCTTTTCCTGAGCATCGGCATCGGATTTGCGAGCGTTCTGTCCCTGCCCGCGAGTTCGGCCCTGCTGGTCGAAGAGGGGAACCGGCAGGGCATGGGGCTGACCATGGGCATCTTCAACGCCGCGATGAATCTGGGGGCCGTTCTCGCGCCGCTGGCCGGCGGCATCCTGTTCAGCCTGTTCGGGATGAAGGCCGTCTTTTATGGCGCGGGGTTTCTGGGCTTGGGGGGAGTATGCTTCTACCATCTGGCGAGAAACACGCGGAAGGGCGACAGCGGCCAGGGATCCTGAATCCTCGCGTGGTCGTCCCGCACCGCAAAATTCGGTGCGGTCGCGGATCTCCCGGTCCTAAGCGGCGGATTGCTGCAGGGCGGCATCCCTCATTTTGAGCTGAATGTCGGATGCGCCGTTCCAGTTGTTGATCTGAGGCGTGAAGGCGATGTCCAGCTTCGGACCGGACAGGACGGGCAGGAAGTGTCCCTTGCCGAACCAGATGCAGTTGCAGGTAACGCCGTCCCCGTTGACCCGCATGCGCAGATGGTTGTTGCCGACGATGGAAGGCGAGCTGACGTTGACGTTCCGGGCACAGAGCACGGGCTCCGGATTCCTGCTGCCGAAAGGAGCCAGGACTTCCATGGCGGACAGAAACTCATGATTGATGTCGCTGAGCTCACAGGATGTATCGATCAGCGTCTGCGAGATGAACTCCGATCCCGCCCTTTCGGTCTGTACAACGCCTTCCAGCAGGGACGAGAAGCGCTCGATGTCCTCCTCCCGAATGGAGATGCCGGCCGCGTAGCGATGGCCCCCGTATGCGATCAGCGCCGAGTCGCATTTTTTCAGGCCCTCATAGATGTTGAAATCGGCAACACTCCGCCCGGAGCCTTTGCCGACGCCCTCCCGCAGGCTGATCAGGATCACCGGCCGGCAGTAACGGTCGACCAGTCGGGAGGCGACGATGCCGATGACGCCGGGATGCCACTTTCCGGAAGCGAAGACAAAAGCGCTTTTTTCCTTCTGGCCGGCGGTCTGATCGATGTTTTCCAGGATTTCGGCAATGATCACTTTTTCCATCGACTGCCGCTTGCGGTTGCAGTTTTCCAGCCGCTTCGCCAACTCCCGGGCCTCTTCGAGATTTTCCGTGAGCAGAAGCCGGACGGCGTCCAGGGGAGACCCGATGCGTCCGGCGGCATTGATCCGCGGAATGAGGCAAAACGAGGCTTTGCCGGAATCGATGACCTGATTTTCGATGCCGCAGATTTCCTTCAGGGCAATCAGGCCGGCCCTCCGGTTTTCGGTCAGCAATTCAAGCCCGATTTTCGTGAAGATCCGGTTTTCGTCGATCAGGGGGGAGATATCCCCGATCGTTCCCAGCGCGACCAGGTCCAGGTACTCCCTTAGATTGGGGAAATTTCCCTTTTTCCAGAAATCCTCTTTGCGCAGAACCGCCCTCAGGGCGATCAGAAAATTGAAGGCGATTCCCACTGCGGCCAGGTGTTTGAAGGGGAACCGGCAGTCCGGCCGGGTGGGATTGACGACCGCCGCCGCATCCGGCAGGGAGCCTGGAACCTCATGGTGATCCAGGATGATGGTGTCGATGCCCAGGGACTTGGCATAGGCAACCGGATCGTGATCGGAAACGCCGCAGTCGATGGTGATGATCAGGCGGCTCCCCCCCTGGCGAATCCGGTCGATGGCCTCCCGGTTCAAACCGTATCCTTCGTCGATCCGGTCCGGAATGTAGTACTGCACGGTGGGATCGAATTGCTTCAGGAACTTGATCAGAACGACGACGGAGGTGATCCCGTCCGCGTCGTAATCCCCGAAAACGGTTATCTTCTCGCGCCGGTAAACAGCCTGTAGCGTGCGGTCGACGGCCCTGCGCATGTCCTTCAGCAGGAAGGGACTGTGAAGGTCGTTGAGGGAGGGGGACAGATAACGCCTTGCCTCGTCGGCATTGAGGATGTTCCGGCTCGTCAGGATGCGGGAAATTATCGGATGAATTCCGAGTTCCCTCGCCAGTCTATCCTGAACATCCCGGCTGACATCCGCAATTTTCCACGTTGTGGTGGGTAAGGTCAGTGTGGTCATTTTCAATGGTCCGCGTGGCGACCGGCGTGAAATTTGTGGTGTTATCTTGCAAATATAACCTCTCCTGTCAAGAGGAGATTTGGCATTCCGCCCGCACCCGGTTTTACTTGATCTTCAAAATATTCGGTGCTACAAAAATCGTCAATGGAATGCGGGGCTTCAGATGACGGATGGCGGGGTAATGGGACGTTTTTCTCCTTCTTCCCGTCCTGACAGCAGCCTCGAGAAAAACGCAGCAAACCGGGCCGGGCAGGAGAAAGGTTAAATCCCCCTTATGCTGATGCTGACCCACACCTGGATTCTGAAAGAGTTTCTCGGCTCCCGGGCGCTGCGCCCGGAATGTCTCGATCTGTATGCCTACAATGTCTCCCCGGATCTCCTCACGTTTCACCAGGCCATCACGGCGGAGATGACCCACGGCATCGACCGGTTCCGCGAGCTTCCCGATCCGCATCGCAAGGCCGCCTTCGTCCATTTCCATCTGCTGGTCGACGACATCGCCCATTACGGGGACATCTGCGAGCAGCCGGTCAGGACCTTCAACCCCGATTCAAGGGGATACACTTACGTCTGCGGCAGATCCCTGGTGCAGCCGATCCGGGCGTTTCAGAAGCGTTTCGGTCGGGAGGTCAGCCGGTCCGAGGCCGCCTATCAGTCCCACATCATGATCGAGACGGCCTTTGACATGGTTTTGAACCGGAACCGGGAAAATTCGGGACTGATTTCGCTGTTTACCGAATCCCTGGGGAGCATGGCACAAAACGGGCTGGAAGAATTCGGCCGGACGATCGCGTGGCTGACGGACATTCAGGTTGAGACGGCCGGCGAGGCGTTCGCGCTCGGCGTGAACATCTGCACGCCCGAACGTATGAACGGCTTGATGAACATGAAAGGCCGGATCAACCTCTTCATCGACAAATTCGGCCTCGACCGGAACGATCCGGCGGTGCGGGCGGGAGCCGTCGAACTGATGGAACAGGGGATGGAGCTGGTTCAGGACTGTGAAGCGTTTCTTGAACCAACGATGGAAAAAATCCGAAAATCCGCTTTCCGCAGCTTCCTATAGGGCTTTTTTCACGAAACCGGAACGGATGCAGCGGGTGCAGACCTTGACCCGCTTCACCGACTTGGTTTTCTCATCCACGCAGCGCAGGCTCTGAAGATTGGGGTACCACACCTTCTTGGTCTTGTTGTTGGCATGGCTGACATTGTGACCGACAACGGGCTTTTTGCCGCATACCTCGCAGATTCTGGACATGATCGAACTCCTTGAAAAATGAATGGGCTGGCTTCTAAACCATCGGGACCCAATTTGCAAGCTATTTTTTCGTGTCGTTTTTCATCAGGGGCGGCTGACCCGTCGATTCGAGAACGCGCATCCAGACATTTCCCTCCGCATTGACCTTGGCCCCGGAGGCCACCATCTTCAGGGGAAGGTGGACGTATTCGTCCTTCATGAGCCCCACGAGCATCCCCGTCTTTCCGGCCATTCCGGCATGAACGGCATACTGGCCCAGCGCGCCGCAGTAGATGCTGTCGCTGGCGTTGGCCGGAACGCTGCGGATCATGTAGCTCGGGTCGATGTATTTCAGGTTGACTTCGAGGTCTTTCCGGTGGAAATGATCCTCGATCCGCGTTTTCAGAAAATGCCCGATGTCCAGGAGCCTGAGATTGCCCGATGCGTCCGTTTCCAGCGGCCCGTCGGCGCGGTGCATCAGCTCCTGTCCGGCCCCTTCCGCAACGAGGATCACGGCGTGCCGCCTGCTGAGAAGCCGGTCCTCCAGGACTCTGAGAAACCCCCTCTCCCCATCCAGTTCGAAGGGGACCTCGGGAATCAGGACAAAGTTGACATCGCTCATGGCCAGCGCGGCGCCTGTCGCGATATGCCCGGACTGGCGCCCCATGATCTTCACCAGACCGATCCCCATCGGTACGCCCTTTGCCTCCACATGGGCGCATCGAATGGCCTTTACCGCCTCGGAGATTGCCGTGTCGTAGCCGAAGGTCTTCTGGATCAGATTCAGGTCGTTGTCGATGGTCTTCGGAATGCCGATGACGGCGATGTTCAATTTTCTGCGGGTCACCTCATCGGTGATGCATTCCGCGGCGCGCATCGTGCCGTCTCCCCCGATGCAGAACAGGATGTCGATGTTCATCCGTTTGAGGGCATTGACCATTTCGCCGATGTCCTGCCGGCCCCGGGACGAGGAAAGGATGCTTCCCCCCACGGCATGGATGTCCTTGACGATTTCCGGCGACAATTCCATGACATCATGCCGGTATCGGGGGATCAGGCCCTGAAAGCCGTACTTGATCCCGAGGATGTTGTCCACGCCGTAGCGGTGGTAAAGTTCCATGACCACGGCCCGGATCACGTCGTTGATGCCGGGGCACAGGCCGCCGCAGGTCACAACAGCCGCCTTGGTCTTTGCCGGATCGAAAAAGATCTTCTGCCGCGGGCCGGCCACCTCCACGGAAAGGGGCGCCCCGTCCGCCGTCTTCAGATCGGCATAGCGCTGGATTTCGATGTTGAAGAGGATGCGCTTGCTTTCGCTGGTGAAGTACTGGACATTCAGCGGGGAATCGATGGTGCCTTCGCCCAGCGTCTGGACGGTGAAATCATACGGGCTGTCCTGTCTCATGATCATCCTCCTTCAAGAGGGGCGCCGTGTTCCGGAGATGCGCGGTGTATCGCTAAAAACCGGTCAGGGGGGGATTGTGGGTCGCGATCTCCGGCATCACCGGTCCGCCCTTAAGGGTGACCTTCCGGCCGCTGACCTGGATTCTGCCTTCCGCGTAGAGCTGAATGGCCTGGGGATAAATCCGGTGTTCCTCCTTCAGGATCCGGGCCGCCAGCGTATCCGCCGTGTCGGCGTCCAGAACGGGCACGACCGCCTGAATGATGACGGGTCCCGTGTCGACGCCCTCATCGGCGAAATGCACCGTGCACCCGGAAAATTTCACACCGTAGTCGACGGCCTTCTGCTGGACGTGCGTTCCGGGGAAAGCGGGAAGCAGGGCCGGGTGGATGTTCATGATCTTCATGGCAAATGCGTTCAGGAACAGGGGCGTCAACAGCCTCATGAAACCGGCCATCACCACCAGTTCCACACCGTGAAACTGAAGCACGCTGATCATCTGCCGGTCGAAGTCCTCACGCTTCCGGAATTCCTGATGGCGGATGACGACCGCCGGAATGTGATGCCTCCTGCAGCGTTCGAGGGCATAGGCCTCGGGATTGTTGCTGATGACGACCTTGATCTCCGCGGTGAGGGTCCCCCGCTCGATATTGTCGATGATGGACTGGAGATTCGACCCGCTTCCCGATACCAGTATGCCGATGCCCAACCTGGATTTCATAGGCTAAACGAGGACGATCCGCGGCTGTTCGGGGCTTCTTTTCTCGATCGCGCCCAGCAGGTATGGTTTTTCACCGAGCATGGCCAGCCTCTCCATGGCATCGGCGGCCTCCTTGTCCGGCACGATGACGATCATCCCGATCCCCATGTTGAAGACCCTGAACATCTCTTCTTCCTCGACATTTCCCATCTCTTGGATGACCCTGAAGATCGGCGGGACGGGCCATTGCTTCCTTCCGATGACCGCGGCGCAGGGTGAAGGGACGATGCGGGGGATGTTGTCGATGAATCCCCCGCCCGTAATGTGGACCAGGCCCTTGACGTTGAAATTTTTCAGGAGATTCAGCAGCGACTTGACATAGATCTTCGTGGGCTTGAGGAGTTCCTCACCGACCGGCCCCTCCAGACCGGAAACAGAATCCCCGGCACGGAGTCCGCCCTTTTCGAAAAGGACATTTCTCGCCAGGGAAAATCCATTGCTGTGAACACCGCTGGAGGCCAGGCCGATGATGCGGTCTCCGACGCGTATCGCGGAGCCGTCGATCAGCCTTTCCTGCTCCACAATCCCGACGCAGAAGCCGGCCAGATCGTATTCATCGTCCGCATAGAAACCGGGCATTTCCGCCGTTTCCCCTCCGATCAGCGCGCATCCCGCCTCCCGGCACCCCCGGGCAATGCCTTCCACGATCTTTACGGACTTTTCCACACCGATCCTTCCGGTGGCGATATAGTCGAGAAAAAACAGCGGTTCGGCGCCTTGAACGATGACATCGTTGACCGACATCGCCACCAGGTCGATCCCCACAGTGTCGTGCCGGTCCATCATCTGGGCGATTTTGAGCTTCGTCCCCACGCCGTCCGTTGAAGACACCAGGACCGGATTCCTGTATCTCTCCATATCCAGCCTGAAAAGCGCGCCGAAGCCGCCGATGCCGCTCATGACCTCCTTGCGGGTCGTCATTTTCACGAGGGGCTTGATCTTTTCGACGAAGAGATTCGCCTTGTCGATATCGACGCCGGCGTTTTTATAGGAAGCAGGTTCGTTCATGGCCACTCCGAAGATCATGCGGTAATCGGTGCGACGATCGAGCACCGAATCTGCGTAACGCAGACCGGTGAAAATGTCAAATCTTTCCTTGCGAAAAGACTGGATCTCTGGTAGTTTGAAATGAGCTTTGTCTTCGTAATCATTGTGTTTATGTTTTAGAGGCCTTTTTGGAACGCATTCGAGACCTCCTTGCAAAAATTGAACAGCCGCTCCGCTTCTCGTCCCGGGATGATTTCAGACACCTGTCTCTCGTCCGGGATCTCGAGGGGACGGTTCTCACGCTCCTGGGCAGACTGGCCGATCATGTCGGCGTGTCCTCCATCGATGCCGGGATATCCCGCTCCGTCGCGCAGATCACCGGAAACCTGCAAGAACTCTTTACGAATTTCGACGCCCTTGCCCTCGCGGAAAAAAAAGAGGTCATTCAAATATCGATCTCTTCGCTCAGCGAACTCAGATCCCTGACTTGTTCCGAACAGGCCCGCGAAGCGGAGGCTGATCGTCCCAAGGGTGCGCTTCATGAGAACCTGGAGAAATCTTTCGCCAAATTGGGCCTGAGCATCCAGTTCATCAAAGGGGTCGGTCCGAAAATCGCGGAGCTGTTCGCCAGAAAGAACATTCGCACTGTGGAGGACATGCTTTATTTCCTGCCGCGGCGCTACGAAGACCGGCGGTCCGTAAGAAAAATCGGGCAGGCCCGCTACGGGATTCGGGAGACGGTTGTCGGCAGCGTCGCCCGCGCCGAGCTTCGGCATTACCGGACCCGCAGGGTCTTCGAAGTGACGGTTGAGGATGAGACTGGATCGATCACCGCCAAATGGTTCATGGGAAATCCGTCCTATCTGAAGAACATCTTCAAGAAGGGTGCTCTCGTCATCCTGACGGGTGATGTGCGGTCTTTTCGGCAGGGGCGGGAGATGATTCATCCCGACTATGAAATCCTCGACGAACAGGAGGATGACCGTCTGCTCCATTTCAAGCGGATCGTCCCCATCTATTCAGAGACGGAGGGGCTGCACCAGAAAACCATCCGGCGGATCGTGATGCGGGTCCTCGAAGATTACACCCGCCACATCTCGAGCCCCATTCCCGAGGCCATTCTCGCCAAGCGTCGTCTGATCCACATTCACGACGCCCTTCGAAGCGCCCATTTCCCGGAAGCGGATGCGGATGTCCAGGCCTGCAACGAGATCCGTTCCGAGGCGCACCGCCGCCTCATCTACGACGAATTCTTCTTCCTGCAACTGGGGATGGCCCTGAAAAGGAGGGGGCATCTGCTGGGCAGCGGAATCGCCTTCCGGACCGGCGGCCCGCTTCTGCTGCGTTTCTATACTCTGCTGCCCTTCAGCCTGACCGACGCCCAAAAGCGCGTCATTGGTGAAATCGAAGCCGACATGTCCCGGCCCATCATGATGAACCGCCTCCTTCAGGGGGATGTGGGGTCCGGGAAAACGGTCGTCTCCATGGCCGCCATGGTCACCGCCTGCGACAACGGCTTTCAGGCCGCGATCATGGCCCCCACGGAAATCCTGGCGGAACAGCACTACCGAAACATCGGGGCCTGGTGCGGGCAACTGGGGCTCAATGCGGCGCTGCTGACGGGCAGCAGGAAGAAGGCCGAGCGGAGGAGCATTTGCGAGGGCATCGCTTGCGGCGACACCGGGATCGTCATCGGCACCCACGCCCTGATTCAGGAAGAGGTCATTTTCCGGAACCTGGGGCTCGTTATCGTCGACGAACAGCACCGGTTCGGCGTCATCCAGCGGGCCGCGCTGCGGGCCAAGGGGATGCATCCCGATGTCCTGGTCATGACCGCGACACCCATTCCCCGCACGCTGGCCATGACGGTCTACGGCGACCTCGACATCTCCGTCATCGACGAGCTGCCCCCGCAGAAAAAGCCGGTGAAGACCAAGATCTTCTACGAATCGCAGCGCCCGCAGGTCTACGAGACGATCCGCAAGGAACTGAAAAAGAACAATCAGGTGTTCATCGTGTACCCGCTCGTCGAGGAATCGGAGGCTCTGGACCTGAAGGACGCCAGCCGCATGGCGGAGCACCTGCAAAAGGACATCTTCCCGGATCGCCGGGTGGGCCTGATCCACGGCCGCCAGAATGCAAAGGAAAAGGACGGGATCATGTCCGCGTTTCTGGAGAACCGCATCGACATCCTCGTTTCCACCACCGTGATCGAGGTGGGAATCGACATTCCGCAGGCCTCGCTCATGGTTATCGAGCACGCCGAGAGGTTCGGACTCTCTCAGCTTCACCAGCTCCGGGGGCGCGTCGGCCGGAGCGACATCCCCTCCTACTGCATCCTGCTGGCGCAGCACCGGGGGTCGGAAGACGCGAGGAGGCGCCTCCGGGTCATGGAGCAGACCACGGACGGCTTCCGGATCGCCGAAGAGGACCTCGCGATCCGCGGTCCCGGCGAGTTTATCGGCGTCCGACAGTCGGGACTTCCCGACTTCCGGGTGGCCAATATCGTCCGCGACGGATTGATCCTGAACGAGGCCAAAACGGACGCCTTTGCCCTGACGGAAAAAGACCCCTTTCTGGAAAAGCCCGAACACGCCGCCCTCAAGGCCGTGCTGCTTCACAAGTGGCAGGGCAGGCTCGAGCTGGCGAAGACCGGGTAGCGCGAACGTGAAGCCAGATCCTTTGCCGTTGTCTAATCCTTGAAATCTCGAAATTTGCGCTTGATATTTCAGGGAAGATGTTTGATGGCGGTAGACACGGCAGGAGGGCTTCGACTGACAACGGAGATCGATTGAAGGTAATGATGCGCAGCTGAAAATACCGGTATGAACAGAATCCTCATCCTTTTCGCCCATCCCCGCTTTGAAAAGTCCCAGGCCAGCCGCGCGCTGCTCAAGGATGTCGGGCAGTTGCCCGAGGTCACGCTGAACGACCTGTACGAAAAGTACGCCGACTTCAACATCGACATCGATGCGGAAAAGGCGCTGATGGCAGCCCATGAAATCATCGTCTGGCACCACCCTTTCTACATGTACGGGGCGCCGGCGCTGCTCAAGCAGTGGATCGACCTGGTCCTCGAACACGGCTGGGCCCACGGCAGGGGAGGGGAGGCCCTGAAAGGCAGGATCATCTTCACGGCGCTCACATCCGGCGGCACACGGGAGGCCTATGGGGCGAACGGATACAACCGTTTCACCCTTGCCGAATTCCTCCGCCCCTTCGAGCAGACGGCCGTGCGCTGCAAAATGGTCTACCTGCCGCCCTTCGCGGTGCAGGGCACGCACCTGCTGACGGATGATGAACTGGCGCGTCATGCCGCGCATTACCGCATGCTGATGGAGCGGCTGATTCGGGGAGACTTCCGTGTCGAAGACATGATGCGGTTTCCCTTTCTGAATGATTGGCTCGTTCATGAGACAGGGGCAAATAAAACATGAGCCAGGGATTTCTGCAGGATGCTCTCCTCTATCTGGCGGCGGCGATCGTTTTCGTCCCCATCGCCAAAAGGCTCGGCCTGGGATCGGTCCTGGGGTATCTGATCGGCGGGATCCTGATCGGCCCCTTCTTTCTCGGCTTCGTCGGCGGCGAGGGAAAAGACATCATGCACTTCGCCGAGTTCGGCGTCGTGATGATGCTCTTTCTGATTGGCCTGGAGCTGGAACCGGCCCATTTCTGGCGGATGCGACATCTCGTCGTCGGAACGGGTTCGCTTCAGCTCGGACTGACAACGCTGCTCTTTTTCGCGGCTTTTCTCGCGATCGGTTTCACCTGGCAGGCATCTCTGGCCGTCGGGCTGGCGCTCTCCATGTCCTCGACGGCGATCGTCCTGCAGACCCTGCGGGAGAAGGGGCTGGAGCAGACGCAATCGGGGCGAAGCTCCTTTGCCGTCCTTCTTTTCCAGGACATTGCCGTCATCCCCATTCTGGCTGTCCTGCCGCTCCTCGCGCTTGCCTCCGCACAGGCGCCTTCCGGAGAACACGCCACGTTCATTCAGGGGCTGCCCGGCTGGGCGCAGACGCTCGCCCTGCTTGGCGCAGTCGGGCTGGTGATCCTCAGCGGCCGGTTCATCATTGTCCCCTTCCTGAGGTTCATCGCCCGCGTCCGTCTTCGGGAACTCTTCACGGCCTCTGCTCTCTTCATCGTGATGGCGACAGCCTATGTCATGGTTCTGGTGGGGCTCAGCCCCGCCCTGGGGACATTTCTGGCCGGCGTCGTCCTGGCCAACAGCGAATACCGGCATGAGCTGGAAAGCGACATCGAACCCTTCAAGGGCATCCTCCTCGGCCTGTTCTTCATCACCGTCGGGGCATCGATCAACTTCAGCCTGATTGTCAACAATCCTCTGCAAATAACGGCCCTCGTGCTCGGGGCAGTCCTCGTCAAATCCGCCGTGCTGGCGCTGACGGGCAGGGTGAGCCGGCTGACCTTCGACCAGAACGTCCTGTTCACGCTCGGGCTGAGCCAGGTCGGCGAGTTCGCCTTTGTCCTCTTTTCCTTCATGCACCAGCTTCAGATCCTGCCTGCCGATTGGACGGACAGGATGATGGGCGTCACCGCCATCAGCATGACCGTTACGCCCCTGCTCCTGCTCGTCAACGAGCGTTTTATCCTCCCCCGCTTCGGCACCCTTGAAAAGGCGGAAAGGGAGGCCGACGCCATCGACCGGCAGCACCCCGTCATCATCGCCGGCTTCGGCCATTTCGGCGGCGTGGTGGCGAGGTTCCTCAAAGCGAACGGGGTCCGGGCGACGATTCTCGACAACGATTCCGACCGGGTGGATCTCCTGAGAAAGATGGGCTTCAAGGTCTTCTACGGCGATGCCACGCGGATCGACATTCTCAAGTCCGCCGGCGCCGAACAGGCCCGGCTCCTGATCGCCGCCATCGGGTCGCCGGACATCAACTACGATCTCGTGGAAAAAACGCAGAAGCTCTTTCCCAACCTCACCATCATGGTCCGCGCCGCGAATCGCCAGGACGCCTACGATTACATCGACGCGGGAATCCGGGACATCTACCGGGAATCCCTCGACACCGCCGTGCGCCTGGGAATCGACGTCCTGGTCAAACTCGGCTACCGGAAATACACCGCGACCCGCGCCGGCCAGAATTTTATCCGCTACGACGAAGCGGCCATGCACAAACTGGCGTTGCACCGTCACGATGAAAGCGCCTACATCTCCAAGTCCCGGGAAGAGATCCGGATGCAACAGCAACTGCTGGCGAGTGACCGCGAGATCAACCCGACTGTGAACGACCATGCCTGGGACAGCGATGTGTTTGTAGACCGGTTCAAGGACGATGCGAGGAAGGAAGAAAACAAAAAGGACCCGTCCCGGAAGCCGTAGTGTATTCGTCGAGCGGACCGGACGCCGCCATTTCGCCGCAGGGACGGACTGTTACAATAGCCACAGGAGCGACGATGGAATTCATCCCCGATGATCTGCTGAAAAAGTGCATGCAACTGGTTCAATTCACGCATCGAAAAATCGGGACGAGAACCCTGCCCGCCAAGGTGTCCTTCTCGAACCCGGGCAACATGATGGCCCTGGCCGCCATGGAGCGGACGACGGCGGTCCTGAAGCGTGCCCGGCTCAACGCGAAAATGGCCTTGGTCCTGCGGACCGTCCTGCTGGCGTTTCCCGTCCTCGCCTGGATTTATCACAACTACTGGATACTGGCCGGCATCATCGTCATCATCGGCATCGAGCGGTCGATGATCCGGCAGGAGCGGGAGGACTGGATGTATCTCGCATCGGTCCTGTTGAGCCTGGAGATGCTGGTTCATGATTTCGCCGGCTGGGGGAGAGCGCATCCGGAGGCGCGCAAACGGGCGTCTGAAATCCTGGGCAGGAAAATCAACTGGCTGGAATACTACCTGCCGCGCCGCCATGAACTGGACCCCGCCCGGCTGAGGGAATTCGGGCCGAAGGTGGCGGCCGGTGCCGGAGGGCTATAGTACCGATGCCGGCTTCACCCGGAAGCCAGCATCGGACGAAACTGCCTTCGACCCTGTTTCGACCGACGCGTTGGTTTTTTTCCGGGGTCAGGCCGGAACCCCTTTTCCCGATTCCGTCTTGAAAACGGACTCCTGAGTTGCGGCCATCCTGCCGTCAATTTGTTTGACAAAACCGCTGAACCTGATATAGAAGCGGGCGATATTTGACGGTTTCTTCCACACAGACGATGAAATATCCTTCGAGGAAAATCAGGAGATGAAAAGAATCAACCTGGGCTTGATCGGTTTCGGCACCATCGGCAGCGGCGTGGTGAAACTCCTGCAGCAGAGCGGCGAGTTGATCGAAAAACGGCTGGGCGCAAGGCTCGTGCTGAAAAGGATCGCTGATCTGGACGTCACGACCCCGCGCGTGGTCCCCGTGAAAAAGAGAATACTCACCACCGATGCCCGGTCGATCCTGACCGATCCCGACATCCACATCGTCATCGAGCTGATGGGGGGCCACGAACCGGCCCGCACCTTCATTCTGGAAGCCATGCACCGCAAGAAGCATGTCGTCACCGCCAACAAGGCGCTCTTGGCCACCCACGGCAACGAGATCTTCAGGGTCGCGGAGAAGGAGGGGGTGGACATCGGGTTCGAGGCCAGCGTGGGCGGGACGATCCCGGTGATCAAGACCCTCAAGGAATCGCTGGTGGCCAACCGGATCAAATCCATTTTCGGCATCCTGAACGGGACCTCGAACTACATCCTCTCGAAGATGACCGACGAGGGCAAGGCCTTCGATGTCGTTTTGAAGGAGGCACAGGCACTGGGCTTCGCCGAGGCCGACCCCACCTTCGACATCGAGGGGGTGGATGCGGCCCACAAGCTGGCCATCACCCTGTCGCTGGCCTACGGCAAAAAAGTGAATTTCGACGACCTTTACCGGGAAGGCATTTCCGGCATCAGCCAACAGGATATCGAATTCGCGAAGGAGCTGGGCTACCGGATCAAGCTCCTGGCCATCGCGATCCGGCACGAAAACGCCGTGGAAGCCAGGCTGCATCCCACGATGATTCCCTTCGACCACCTTCTGGCCAGCGTGAACGGAAACTACAACGCCTTTCACATCACCGGCGACGCGGCGGATTCCGTCTTTCTCTACGGCCAGGGGGCAGGCATGATGCCCACGGCCAGCGCCGTAATGAGCGATATCGTGGACATTTCCCGGCAACTCCTGAAGGGCGTGTCGGGATGCGTCCCCTCGCGCTCGCTTCGGGAGTCGATCATCGAGGACATTTGCCTGATGCCCTTCGACGACATCGAAACCACCTATTATTTCCGTTTTTCCGCCGTGGACCAGCCGGGCGTGCTCTCCAGGATCTCAGGCATTCTGGGAAAGTGCAACATCAGCATCGCCTCGGTGATCCAGAAAGGGCGGAAGCAGGGCGGCGGCGCCGTCCCGGTCGTCATGACCACCCACAAGGCTCGGGAACGGAATGTCCGCAAGGCCCTGCGCGAGATCGACCGTCTGGACATTGTGCAGGACAAAACGGTCCTGATCCGGATCGAGGACGAGGAGCGCCGATGAAGTACATCATTCTGCTGGGCGACGGGATGAACGACGATCCCGTCGAGGCGCTGGGCGGCAAGACACCGCTCGAATTCGCCCGCACGCCGAACCTGGACCGCATGGCCGGCGATGGGACGCTGGGCCGGATCGACACCATTCCGGCCGGTCTCAAGCCGGGCAGCGACGTGGCCAACCTCTCCGTGCTGGGCTATAATCCGGTCGAATGCTATGCGGGCCGGGGACCGCTCGAAGCGGCCAACATGGGCGTCTCGCTGGGGCCGGACGACATCGCCTTTCGCTGCAACCTGGTGACCCTGGGGCCGGAGCCGGACCCGGTCATGGTGGATTTCACCGCCGGCCACATCAGCTCCGAAGAGGCCACCCGCGTCATCGCCGACCTCGACAAGTCCCTGGGCGGGGCTTCGTTTCAGTTCTATCCCGGTGTCAGCTACCGGCACCTGATGGTCTGGCGAAACGGCAGGGACCGCCTGGAGACGACGCCTCCCCATGACATCACCGGAAAGGCGACCGCCGCCTATCTGCCCAGAGGGGAGGGCGAAGCGGAGGTCAACGACCTGATGCGGCGCTCCCGGGAGGTCCTTCAGAGTCACCCGGTAAGCCGTGCACGGCTTGCCGCCGGAAAGAAGCCGCCCACTTCGATCTGGCTTTGGGGGCAGGGCAGGGCGCCCCGAATGATCCGGCTGACCGATCACTATGGATTCCGGGGCGGCGTGATCTCGGCGGTGGACCTTCTGAACGGAATCGGGGTTTACGCCGGCCTGCAGGTGATCCGCGTGCCCGGAGCGACAGGATATACGGACACCAATTACGTTGGAAAAGCGGAGGCGGCACTCGCCGCCCTGAGGGAGATGGATTTCGTCTTCGTCCACGTGGAAGCGCCCGATGAAATGAGCCATGAAGGCAATCTGGAGGGGAAAATACAGGCCATCGAAGACTTTGACTACAAGGTCGTGGGCACCGTCCTGAAGGGGATCGGAGCGTTCGCCGACTGGCGCGTCATGGCCCTGAGCGACCACCCGACCCCGCTGAAGATCCGCACGCACGCGGCGGACCCCAGCGCCTTTGCCGTGCTGTCTTCTTCCGCCCGCGAGAATCTGAAAAAGGGGGTGTCGTTCCATGAAAAGGACGCCCGCGCCGGCGGCATCCTGATCAGCCCGGGCCATCGCCTCATGGAACTGTTCATCAGAAGCTGGAATACATTTATTGCGGATAACCGTCCGTAAGCTCCGCGTGATCCATGCGGAAAACATAAGGAGAGCACATGGCGGGAAAGTTATCGAAACAGGAGCTGAAAGAACCGGATAAATTTCAGGTCATGCTGGCGAAAGGCATGACCTGGCTGACGGAGCACAAGCAGAAGATCTACATCGCTTCGGGCGTTGTGACCGTCGTTCTGCTCGTTGCCGCGGGCTGGTATATCTACAGCCTCAACTATGAAAAGAGCGCCCAGCAGATCTACGCCCGTGTTTACGGATCGCCCGCGCCGGAAAACCCGGCCGCGGTCTACAAGGAAGTCATCTCCCAGCATCCCCGCAGTCATGCGGCAGCCCTCGCCCATTACCGGCTGGCCAACATCCATTACCAGCAGAATGACTTCGATGCCGCCATCAAGGCATATGAATCGTTTCTTGAAAAGACCCCCGACCGGAGTGATCTGAAGCCGCTGGCATACGCCGGACTGGGCTATTGCTACGAATCGAAAAACGACCTCAAGAGCGCCCTGGCCAATTTCGAGAAGGCGGCAAGCCTGAAATCGGGACAGGCCCTTGAGGGAATGAATCACCAGAACATCGCCCGCATCTACGAAGCCATGAACGACCGACCGAAGGCGCTGGAGCACTACCAGAAGGCGCTCGGCAAGAGTGTCGATCCCGCGACCGATCTGCTGATCAAGCGAAAAATTGCGACGCTGAGCTGAGCTCGCGAAGGAGATTTTTTATGTCTGTTTTGATGTCTGGAAACGAGGCGATCGCCAGAGGCGCCTACGAGTGCGGGGTGCGTTTCGCATCC
The DNA here is from genome assembly GCA_034678725.1 of Syntrophales bacterium. Classification (GTDB taxonomy): domain Bacteria; phylum Desulfobacterota; class Syntrophia; order Syntrophales; family Fen-1087; genus JAXDBM01. The sequence continues at coordinate 49,898 of JAXDBM010000078.1, forward strand.
GGGTATCCGGGGACCCCCAGCACGGAGATCATGGAGGCTTTCGCCCGATACGACGGCGTCTATGCCGAATGGGCCCCCAACGAAAAGGTGGCCCTGGAGGTGGGCATCGGCGCCGCGCTGGCCGGCGCAAAGGCCCTGGTCACCATGAAGCACGTGGGGGTCAACGTGGCGGCCGATCCTCTGTTCACGGCCAGCTACACGGGCACGAACGGGGCCCTGGTGATCATATCGGCGGACGACCCTTCCCTGCACAGTTCGCAGAACGAGCAGGACAACCGGAATTACGCGAAATTCGCCAAAGTTCCCATGCTGGAACCGGCCGATTCGGACGAGGCAAAGCGGTTCGTCAAGCTGGCCTTCGAGATCAGCGAAAAATTCGACACGCCGGTTTTCCTGCGGCCCACGACGCGCGTCGCCCATTCCAAGTCCGTCGTCGAAACCGAAGCGCCGAAGGCGGTGGAGGACCGGACGGCCATTCAAATCAACGCCGCCAAATACGTCATGGTCCCCATCAATGCCCGCGCGCGCCGGTTGGAGGTCGAAAAGCGGACGCTCGCGCTTCGGGAATTCGCCGAGACCTTTTCCGAAAACCGGATGGAGATCAACGGCACGGAGGTCGGAATCATCACGGCGGGCATCCCCTATCATTACGCCAAGGATGTCTTTCCCGAATATTCCTACCTGAAGCTCGGCATGGTCCACCCCTTGCCGGTCCGGATGATCCGTGAATTCGCGTCCCGGGTGAAAAAGCTCTACGTGGTCGAGGAACTTGACCCCTTCATCGAGGAGCAGGTCCGGGCCATGGGCATCGCCGTCACCGGAAAGGAGGTCTTTCCCTACACCAACGAATTCGATCCCGGCGTGATTGAAAAGGCCATCCGCGGCGAGGCCGGGAAACCGCTGAGCCTGCATGCCATTGCCATCCCGCCGCGGCCGCCCAACCTCTGTCCGGGCTGCCCCCATCGCGGGCTCTTTTATGTCCTGGGAAAAATGAAGGCCTTCGTGACGGGCGACATCGGCTGCTATACGCTGTCCTACATGAAGCCGCTGGAAGGCCTGCATTCCTGCGTCTGCATGGGGGCCAGCATCGGCATGGCCCACGGCATGAGCAAGGCGCTGAAGGAGAAGGGAAAGGGAAAAGTGGTAGGGGTGATCGGCGACTCGACCTTCATTCATTCCGGAATCACGCCGCTGCTGAACCTGGCCTACAACAAGGGCGATGCCGTCATCGTCATCGCGGACAACCGGACCACGGCCATGACGGGCATGCAGGAGCATCCGGCAACCGGCTTCACCCTTCAGGGTGAGCAGACCGGCCAATTGAATTTTGCGGAACTGGCCTCCACCCTGGGCATCAAAAGCGTCCGCACCATCGACCCCTACGACATCAAACAGACGCGGACCGTCATGAAAGAGGAACTGGCCAGACCGGGTGCGTCGGTAGTGATTTCCAACCGGTCCTGCGTCCTGTTCAAGAGGCACCAGACGGGACCGCAGAAACCCCTTCGCGTCGATCCCGCAAAGTGCATCGGATGCAAGGTCTGCCTCGGCCTCGGCTGCCCGCCGATTTCCTGGAGGAAGTTCGAGGACATGCCGGAAAGCGAGATCCGCAAGAACGCAAAGAAACAGGAGGGCCATTCCGTCATTGATCGGAGTCTCTGCAACGGCTGCACGGTATGTCAGCAGCTCTGCAAGGCCGGCGCCATCGGAGAGGAGGATAACGCTCATGAATGACGAGGTTAGAAGCATACTTTTAGCCGGCGTCGGCGGCCAGGGCATCCTGCGGGCGAGCGACATCCTCTGCCTGGCCTTTATGGAATCCGGCCTGGATGTCAAGAAAAGCGAGGTGCACGGCATGGCCCAGCGGGGCGGCTGCGTCACCAGCCATGTCCGGTACGGGCGCAGGGTTCACTCGCCGATTGCGAAGAAGGGCGATGTGGACATCCTGGTGTCCTTTGAAAAGCTCGAGGCCCTGCGCTACCTGGACTATCTGAAGCCGGATGCATCGATCATCATCAATGAAGAGGAGATCTACCCGCCGTCGGTCAATCTCGGCGACGCGAAATACCCCGAACATATCGATGAAATGATCCGCCGCCACTTCAGGACGGTCAAAATGGTTGACGGCCCGGGGATTGCCCGCGCGGCCGGAAACAGCAGGGCCGTCAACACGGCTCTGCTGGGCGTCTTGGCCAACTTCCTCAGTATTCAGAGCGCTGTCTGGGAAAAGGTCCTGCGGGAGGCTTTTCCGGAGAAGGCGCTGAAGGCAAACCTGGAGGCCTTCCGTCTTGGCCGGTCAGCCTGACCATTCATTTTGTGCAAAGATTACCATCACACTCGAAACAGTCTTGACCGCTGCATCGACGCCCCGCATTTTATGTTTTTTCAAAAATGTCGGGTGAAGGGGAGTGCCCCACAAACACCAATGATTTCAATTCATATTGCATGTCAGGTCTTGACATTTTCAGAATGGATGGGTATTTTTTCAACAAAATCTCAAAGAATTTGAACATTTCCGAGGAGCTCAATGGCAGAAGATTACTACAAGACGCTGGGCGTCGAAAAAAGCGCGACCGAAGAGGAAATCAAGAAGGCGTACCGGAAGCTCGCCATGAAATTCCATCCGGACCGCAATCCCGGAAACAAGCAGGCGGAAGAGAAATTCAAGAAGATCAGCGAAGCCTATGCTGTCCTGAGCGACCAGGAAAAACGAAAGCAATACGACAGTTTCGGCTCAGATGCCTTCCGGCAGCGCTACAGTCAGGAGGACATTTTCAGGAACTTCGACCTGAACGACATCCTGAGGGAATTCGGGTTCGGGGGATTCGGCGGCGGCAGAACCTCCCGCACATATACCACCGGGGGGCGTGGCGGACGCACCTACACCACCTACGGGCAGGGCGGCAGCGATGATCCCTTTGCCGATCTTTTCGGAGGGGGCCGGCAGTACAGCCAGATGCCTCGAAAAGGCCAGGATATAGAGTATAACCTTTCGATTACATTGGAAGAATCCGTATTCGGGGCAGAAAAGAAACTCGCACTGCAGAAGGAGGACCGCATCGAGGAGATCAACATCAAGATTCCGCCCGGAATCAGCAGCGGCAAGAAACTGCGCCTGGCGGGAAAGGGTTCGCCGGGATTCCATCAGGGTCCGCAGGGGGATCTTTACCTGAACATCACGGTCCAGCCGCATCCGATCTTCGCACGCGACGGAAACGACATTCATGTGGAAAAATCGGTCAGCTTTTCCCAGGCGGTGCTGGGAAGCAGCATCGACGTTCCGACGATCGACGGCACGATGAAGCGGATCAAGATTCCGGCCGGAACCCAGAACAATACCAAGATCAGAATGAAGGGTTTCGGCGTACCCATCTTGAAGGGTGGAGGCAAGGGAGACCAGTTCGTGAAAATTTCCATTGACGTGCCGAAGAGGCTTTCGGACAAGCAGGCGCAGCTGGTCAGGAAACTGAGTGAGGAAGGGCTGTGAGACGAATTTACTCAAATGCCGTTGATCTCAAACAATCAATAGAATGTCGTATAAGATATGTTATGTAAACTTTCAGATACACGCAATCCTGCCGCTTTCATCATATCAGCTCCATCTCCCCCCAGACGCCAAGTTCCGTTCCCATTATAATTAAAATCCCGAGAACGCCATTTATTTTGCATCCCCGGGAAATCGCCTTTCGAATGTCCGATTTTGATTTGCTGACGTTCCCGATTGCCGTCGCCGCCGCATCGGCAAGGGATGCTGAACGTGATTTTACGCATACCGCATCGGCCCTTCCGAGGCTTAACGATGGTCCGACTGTTGCCGATGACGTGCAGATACCTGCGGGCATTTCAGACGGGCGCACTCTCAGGGCGATCTTCTCGCTCAGGGGCGAATCGCCTGCGAAAATTCCGACAGTAATATCTCTCAATGTATTCAAGAATATATCTCCTCCATTCTCAACAATTACATTAGGGTTATGCCGGAGAAGATCACGGCCGACATGTTCCGCAACGGCCCCGGCGACAGAGGCCATGGGGCCGACACCGGCCAAACTGGAGACGCTCAGCATGTCCCGGACGATGTCCGGCGCCAGGTGGTCCTGGTCAATCGGAGTGAGCGATGTCAAAAAATCGGGGTTTATTCTGATGTAAGATTCGAGATGGCCGCGGTATTTGTGAACCGATCGAAGCGCCACCTGCGTCAGGTCGGTATCCGAACTGATGTAAAGGTCCGTCTCACGGACTTTTACCTGGTACGAGACCAGATCATGCCTGAAGATTTTGTTGCGGTAGGTTCTTTCGGTGAATCCCATGAATGATCCGGCTTTTTCATGCGAACCGGGTCGCGCCTGCGCCAAGGATTCGGTCGGCTTCTTTTTTCAGCAGTCCGGTGGGTTCCACCCTGCAGTTTGCGCCGAGATAGACGACCGTACAGCTCTGTCCGTTCAGCAGCTCGATGTATCCGTCTGTTTTTCCGATGTGATTCTTCAGGAGCCCCTTGAGTGCATTCAGGGACTCGAAGTTCAAGCGCCCGGCGTCGAACCGGAAATGTACGGCGCGGGGCGGCTGATCGACGGCATTGGCAAGCGTTTCGATTTCCGCAGCGATAATCTTGACATCCTTTGCCTTTCCGCCGTTGAAAGTGTGCGGATCTCCACCGGTTAGATCTTCCTCGGTAACATCGGCAACGCCTCGTATGAGGACGGGATCATCGCCGTGCAGCAGGGGGTAGGCTTTTTTGTAGACATCGGCAAAAAAGATTGCCGTGAGCGAGCCTTTCAGGTCTTCAAGCGTGACATAGGCCATGATATCTCTCTTCTTTGTCTTGACTTCCCGGATATTGCCGACGATGCCGCAGACAGCAACTTCATCCTTGTCGGTTTTGTCCAGGATGGTCACCGCGTCCGCATTCGTTACAAATGAGAGCTTGTCCGCAAAGCTGGAAAGGGGGTGGCCCGTGACATAAAAGCCGAGCGTTTCCTTTTCGTATGCGAGCAGTTCCTTGTGATCCCATTCCGGGACGGCGGGCAGGAAAGACGGTTGCGGTGGGACGCCGTTCACGTCTTCCCGATGATCCAGATGATCGAAGATGCTGCTCTGCCCGCTATTCTTTTCCCTTTGCAGGCGCTGGGCCAGTTCCATGGTTTCCTCGTAGGTGGCCATGAGATGGCTTCTCTTTTGCCCGAGGGAATCGAAGGCGCCGCATTTGATCAGGCTTTCGACCACACGCTTGTTGATCTTCCGCGGGTCGATCTGTCCGCAGAAATGATCGAACGACTGAAATTTCCCCTGACGGTTCCGGGCTTCGATGATGGCGTCAATGGCGCCGACGCCGACATTTTTAACGGCGGCAAGGCCGAAACGAATATGGGCGCCGGACACGCTGAAATCCCGCAGCGATTCGTTGATGTCCGGGGGCAGGACATTGATGCCCATCTCCTTGCAGCCGGCGATGTGCTTGATGATTTTGTCACGGTTGTCTTTTTCGCTGGTCAGAAGAGCCGCCATGAACTCTGCCGGGTAATGAGCCTTCAGGTAGGCCGTCTGATAGGAGATCATCGCATAGGCCGTGCTGTGAGACTTGTTGAAACCGTACTCGGCAAATGTCTCCATCTGCTCCCAGATTTTCCTGGCTTTCGGCTCCGGAATTTTGTTGACCTTGGCGCCCTGGAGAAACTTCGGCCTTTCCTTCTCCATTTCTTCGGTCTTCTTCTTGCTCATGACCTTCCGGAGCGTGTCCGCTTCCGCCATCGTGTACTGACCGATCATGCTGGCAATCTGCATCACCTGCTCCTGGTAGACGATGACGCCGTAGGTTTCCTTCAGGATGGCCTCAAGCTCCGGCACTTCATAGGCGATCCGGGTCTTCCCCTGTTTCCGGGAAATGAACTCGTTCACCATGTTCATCGGACCGGGGCGGTAAAGCGCGATCAGGGCGATGACATCCTCGATGCAGTCCGGCTTCATTCTGATCAGGATATCCTTCATCCCCGCGCTTTCCAGCTGAAAAACGCCGTCCGTTTCGCCGCGCATCAGCAACTGGTATGTTTTTTCGTCATTCAGCGGCAGCGCATCGATATCGAGATCATCCCCCCTGCCCTCCCGGATGAGCTGGAGCGTGTTCTTGATCACCGTCAGGGTCTTTAATCCCAGAAAATCGAATTTCGTCAAACCGACCGTCTGGATGCCGTCCATGGCAAACTGCGTGACCACATCATCTTTCGGCGAGCAGAGCGGCACCCGCTCCACGAGCGGGACATCGGAAATGACGACGCCGGCGGCGTGGGTCGAGGCGTGGCGGTTCAAGCCCTCCAGCGAACGCGACAGCGAAAGCAGCCTGCTGATTTTCGGGTTCTTTCTTTCCTCCTCCTGAAGGCGGGGCTCTTTCATCGCCTCCGCCAGCGTGATGTTGAGCTGGTTCGGGATCAGCTTGGCGATGGCGTCCACCTCCGCGTAGGGCATGTTCAATGCCCTGCCCACGTCCCGGATCACTCCCCTTGCCTGCATTTTCCCGAAGGTGATGATCTGCGACACTTTGTCGGTTCCGTATTTATCCATCACATAGCGGATGATTTCATCCCGTCGCTCCTGGCAGAAATCGATGTCGATATCGGGCATGCTGATGCGGTCCGGGTTCAGGAATCTTTCGAAGAAAAGTCCGTACCGGATGGGATCGATTTTCGTGATCCCGAGGGCATAGGCCACGAGGCTTCCGGCCGCCGATCCCCGACCGGGCCCAACGGGAATCTCCCTCTGGCGGGCATAGGCGACAAAATCCGACACGATCAGAAAATAACCGGCAAACCCCATGGATTTGATCATTTCCAGTTCTGCCCGAAGGCGCTTTTCGTATTTCTCCCGAAGCGTGCCGTTGGCCTTTCCCTTCATGATATTCGGCATCCGCTCCTGAAGACCCGCCTCTGCATTGGATTTCAGGATGTCATCCAGTGTTTCGTTGTCGCTGATTTCAAAGTGCGGGAGAAAAAATTTCCCGAATTCAAAGGTCAGATTGCACCGCTCAGCGATCCGGACCGTGTTGTCCAGGGCCTCCGGACAGTGGGAAAACAGCTTCCGCATCTCCTCCGGCGACTTCAGGTAGAACTGGTCCGTCGCGAACCGCATACGCTCCCGGTCTTCCAGCGTTTTGCCGGTTTGAATGCAGAGAAGCACCTCATGGGCCTCTGCGTCTTGGCGATCAATGTAATGACAATCATTGGTGGCGACCAGCGGGATGGAAAGCTCCCGGCTCAATGCGAGGAGCCCGCTGTTGACCTTCTTCTGATCGGGAAGGCCGTTTTCCATGATCTCCAGAAAGAAATGATCGTCCCCGAAAATTTCACGGTATTCCATGGCGGCATTTCGAGCCGCCTCCATGTTCTCCTGCATCAGTAAACCGGCCACCTCGCCGTGAAGGCAGGCGCTCATGCCGATCAGCCCCTCGTGGTGCATTTTCAGGAGTTCCTTGTCGATGCGGGGCCGGTAATAAAATCCTTCCAGATAGCCGGCGGTAGTGAGTTTCATGAGGTTCTTGTAGCCCTGCATGCTCTTCACCAGGACCAGGAGGTGCCGCGCCGATTCCCCGGGGCTCCGGGGAGTCTTGTCGAAACGGCTCCCAGGCGCGACATACAGCTCGCAGCCGATGATGGGCTTGACACCCTGCTTGTAGGCCTGCTGGTAAAAGCTGATGGCTCCGAACATATTGCCGTGATCGGTCATGGCAATGGCGGGCATTTGGTACTGCTTTACTTTTTTGAACAGATCGTCCAGGCGAATGGTTCCATCGAGGAGGCTGTACTGGGTGTGAACGTGGAGGTGGACGAAATCGGCATGCTTCATCGGGTTAATCCAGCCAGTAGTTGGGCGCTTCCTTGGTGATGATGACATCATGGACATGGCTTTCCCGGAGCCCCGCCGACGTGATGCGCACGAATCTGGCGCGCTCCCTCAATTCCGGAATGGTCCGGCACCCCACATAGCCCATACCCGCCTTGAGACCTCCGATAAGCTGAAGGATGCTCGCGGACAGTGAACCCCGAAAGGGGACCCGGCCTTCAATCCCTTCGGGAACAAGCTTCAGATTGTCTTCCATGTCGTCCTGATAGTAGCGGTCCCGGCTCCCCATCTTCATGGCCTCGAGAGACCCCATGCCGCGATAGAGCTTATAGCTCCTTCCCTGAAACAGGATGGTCTCGCCGGGGCTCTCCTCCGTACCCGCAAACAGGCTTCCGATCATGACGGTGTGGGCGCCCGCCGCCAGAGCCTTGGCGATGTCGCCGGAAAATTTGATGCCTCCATCGGCAATCACGGGAATGCCCAGACGGGCGGCAGCCTTGGCGGCATCCCGTATGGCGCTCATCTGGGGAACGCCGACGCCGGCGATGATCCGCGTCGTGCAGATCGAACCCGGCCCGACGCCCACCTTGACGGCATCCACGCCGGCCTCGATCAGGGCCTCCGCCCCTTCCCGGGTCGCGACGTTACCCGCAATCAGTTCGCAGTTGGGAAAATTGCGCTTCGTGTCGCGGATCGCGTCAAGCACCCCCGCGGAATGTCCGTGCGACGTGTCGATGACGATGACATCCACTCCGGCGTTCATCAGCGCCTCGACCCTCTGCTCACGGTCCAGAATTCCGACCGCAGCGCCGACGCGCAAGCGCCCCAGTGAATCCTTGCATGCGTTCGGGTACTTCTTGATTTTCTCGATATCCTTGATGGTGATGAGCCCCTTGAGATTGTATTCGTCATCGACCACCAGCAGCTTTTCGATCCGGTGCTTGTGCAGCAGCTTTTTCGATTCTTCCAGGGAAATGCTGGATTTCACGGTGACAAGACGGTTTTTGGTCATCACCTTGGTAACCGGCTGATCGAGGTTGCTTTCAAAGCGAAGGTCCCGGTTGGTGAGAATGCCCACGAGCTTTCGATTTTTCACTACGGGAACGCCCGAAATCCGGTAGCGGTTCATGAGATCGAGGGCGTCCCGGACTTTCTGTCCGGGTTCGATCGTGATGGGATCCACGATCATGCCGCTTTCCGATTTCTTGACCTTGTCCACCTCGGTGACCTGTCTTTCGATGCTCATGTTCCGGTGAATGATGCCGATGCCCCCCTCCTGGGCCATGCAGATGGCGGCTCTGGATTCCGTTACCGTATCCATGGCGGCGCTGACGATGGGGATGTTCAGCGCTATCCTTCCGGTCAGGAAAGTTGTCGTCTCGACATCCCTCGGCATGATGGCCGATTCCGCAGGCACCAGCAGCAGATCGTCAAATGTCAGGGCTTCCTTCACATGATCTTCCAGCATGTTTGCCTCCCGATGATGGTTTTGACTTCGAGGTGGATTAGAGATAAACCGCACGAATCGGCCGTGCAGGTCATTTATGTTTAATGAAATAGCGGTGGCCGTTCAACCGGATAAAGAAATCGTTCCGGCTTTCATCGTATTCGATGTCGTCTGCCAGTTGATAATAACTCGCCCGCAAAAATCTGGCGTCAAACGCCTCATTCTTGATGGAGCAGTAAAGTACATTGTCATTCCCGATTCGGAGCGTTTCCGGATCGAGGGGCTCCACGGTATCATCAGACAGGAGCAGATGGATGGCTGCCCGGTAATCCGTTTCTGAAACGGTACGATGGACCGACTTTACAACGAACGGAGCGTCTTCAACCTCAAGGTAGCACCGGTCATTCGGGAGCTCGATCAAATAGCGGCCGGATTCGTCCTGCCTCAGATTCTGGTAGAAAAAGTTCACGATCTCCCTTCTGAACATTTCGGCGCCCTTGTAATACCAGACCCCATTCTTGTCAATCCGGATGTTGCAGAAAGGAATGTTTTCCATAATCGACATGGAACCTGTGCTCAGAATGTTTTCCTGCTGTCCAGAAGCAGGGTCACCGGACCGTCGTTGACCAGTTCAACCTTCATCATGGCCTGGAATTCGCCACGCTGTACGTCATCAATTCTTTCTGAAGCTTTTTGAATGAAATAAAGGTAATGCGCCCTGGCCGGCCCGGGATCTTCTGCACCCGTAAAGGAGGGCCTTCGCCCCTTGCGACAATCTCCCAGCAGCGTAAACTGGGATACGATCATCAGTCCGCCACCTGTATCCTGAAGGGAAAGATTCATCTTTCCCTCCCCGTCCTCGAAAATCCTCAAATTGATGAGCTTTTCAACCAGGTAATCGGCATCATCCCTCGCATCGCCTTTTTCAATGCCGAGAAAGACAAGAAGACCGGGTCCAATGGCTGAAACCACCCGGCCATTGACAGAAACCACAGCCTTATCCACTCGTTGTACAACCAATCGCATGAAGGTCTCTCTTCAACAATAATTCATGTTAGCAATAATGGGGGGACGCTTCAAGTTTTTTCTCGGTTTTTCTGATTGGATTCGAGAAGCGGTTTCAGCTATGGTCCGTGATCTCGGTAACGGCAAGGTTTTCAAGATCCGCAAACTGGCGGGATCCGGACGGATCGCCAGGCATGACATCCCTCACGCGTGCAAAAGAATTTTTGACAAAGGCTTCCCTGTCCTGCCTGAAATGTCTGATTCCATAATGAATTTTCTCTCGATCCTTGCGGCTCATCTTCTGGATGACGCGTTTTGTCATCCAGATGGATCCGCTACGGCCATGTTTCGCCAGCCCGATTGCCTCCAGAATCGCTCCGCCGAAAGTGACTGGCGACGCGCCGGTTGGCGTTTGAATGAAACCCAGGTGCTCTTCTCCCTCACTGATCCCGATATTCAGGCAAAGTTCATTGAACCAGCCCTTTCTCAGCTTCCATTCCATCGTTAATTTCATCATGGCTTCACGCAGTTCCATGGCACATTGAACTGCATTCATCAGGTATGGGTTATCGGTCGTTTTCAGAAAATAAAATAATGTGATTCCCTGCCACGGATGCCTTGCCCAGAGCCCGCGGTTGCTTTCCGCGGCCGCCGATGCTGAATCCCACAGCTGACGGACAAGATCGAAATACTCCTCGGGGTGCAGTTCCGCACGGACACGCTCCGCATCCTGCAAATCGGCCGCCAGTACACAAAACGAACGAAAGTCCGGATTGAGCGCTCCATGATCGTCTCGAATCTTCAATTTTGCGCTTTTCCCGGCCCGCTCCGGCAGAAGATCTTCAAACAGTGAACCCTGTATCTGGATGCTGTTTTTTCGTTTCAGCCCTTCAGGTCGCTGAGGTGCCGGCAAGGCTTTCTTCAGTCGATCCAGGATCATCTTCATCGCCAAGCCATCCGTTTTCAGCGTTTTGATCTGTTCAAGTGTCGACAGGGCCGACTTCGGAAAATACCCGATTCTTCTTGCCTTTATCAGCGGATCAGACGGTTTGCGTACATCCGGTTTCGGCAAAATATTCATTCTGATGTAGTTATTGAGAGTTGCCCTTGATATATTTGTTTTTTCAATTAATTCAACACTGGATATCCATTCCATTTTTTCGCCTTACAAAATATTTTCCATGATAATCTGTACTGTTTAATTGTATTTTTGATAAATTCATTATCCATACAATTAAATGTGAATGGTTTTACCATATTCGATCCAATTGTCAAGATAGCCGGTTGTGCAAATAATAATCTGCATGAACGAGATGTTATTATATATAATAATATGATGGATTACAAGTAATTGAACAGTTTAACTTCAATTGTTACTTTATATATTCTGATCAAATTGGGATCCGATTCATTTGCCGGTCCGGCTTGATTCTGCTATAATTTGAAATCATGAAAAGAAGGATTCTCCTGGTCAATCCGTGGATCTATGATTTTGCCGCATACGATTTCTGGATCGCCCCGCTCGGCCTGCTTTATATCGCATCTTTTTTAAGAAACAACGGTTACCGTGTCCAGGTCGTTGATTGTCTCGCCTCCCCTCTTCCGGACTTTTGCCCATCCGGGAAAAAACCCAGAAGGTTTTCCTCCGGACATGGAAAATTCTACAAGGAAATCATTGAAAAACCGGAAGCCCTGCGCGGCATGAAAAGAAAATACAACCGCTACGGCACACCACCGGCTGCATTTCGACAGATATTGAAGGAGATCCCCCGCCCCGATCTGATCTGTGTCACATCGATGATGACCTACTGGTATCCCGGCGTTTTCGAGGCCATCCGCATCCTGAAAGAGGCTTTTCCGGGGTCGCCTTTGATTCTGGGCGGAGTTTATGCGACGCTCTGCCCGGAACATGCCTCCGGATCCGGAGCGGACGTTGTCGTGTCCGGCGAGGGAGAAACCCGACTGCCCGAAATCCTGAAAAAGATTCTGGACGATGATTGCGGATTTCTAACGGATCCCGACGATCTCGACTCCTATCCCTACCCTGCTTTTGATCTTGCGGTGCGCCGTGAGCAGATCTCTCTTCTCACATCGAGGGGATGCCCTTTCCGATGCGGTTACTGCGCATCCCATCTGCTTCATGAGGGTTTCCGGAGAAGAAAACCCCATAAAGTGGCCGATGAAATCGAGTACTGGCACAAATCTTTCGGGGTCCGTCACTTCTCGTTCTACGATGACGCTCTCCTCGTCCGGCCCGACGAATTGGCAATACCGCTCTTTGAAGAAATCAGCACAAGGGGCCTGTCCTGCCATTTTCACTGTCCAAACGGGCTTCACCTGTGCGAGATAACGCCGGAACTGAGCCGTCTGATGCTCCGCGCCGGCGTGCGGACGCTACGCTTTGGTTTCGAGACGTCGGACGCCGTCAGACAGCGGGAGACCGGCGGAAAAGTCAACAACGAAAACCTGCGCCGTGCGGTTGCATACCTGACGGAAGCCGGTTACCGGCCGGTGGACATTGGGGTTTATCTCCTCTGCGGCATGCCCGGTCAATCGGCAGTTGAAGTCCGGGAAAGCATCGCTTACGTATCGCAGTGCGGCGCGAGGCCCATTCTCGCCGAGTACTCCCCCATTCCGGGGACGGCGCTGTGGAGCGATGCCGTGCGGGAGTCAGCCGATCCGATCTCCCTGGAGCCCCTGTATCAGAACAACTCCCTGCTGCCCTGCCGGAACCGGAACCTGACTTACGAGATGTACCGGCATTGCCAGGCGATGACGAGAATTGTGAAGGCGGGAATTGCTTGACAGAATGCCCGTGAGAAGGCGATAATAGGAACATGAATTCCTGGTTCTGGTGGGTCAAAAATGCGGCATTGACCCTTGTCTCGCTCCTTTTTCTTGTTCTCGGCGTGGAGACGCTGATTGCCTCCTATCGGCTCAACAATCCCCTGACATTTATCATGGGTTTCTTCTCGGCCAGCCTGATCATTCTTGTAAGCGCTGTCGGCGTCCTTTATCCGGTCATTCAGGTGTTCAGCCTTTTCAAAGCAAGGAAATGATGAACGCAGGCCGAAAAATTCTCAAACTCCTCGCTTTTTCCATCCTGACCCTGCTCCTTGTAGGGCCTCTGACCGCCGCGGATTATGATCTTGAAAAGAAGGTCCGCAAGTTCACGTTGAAAAACGGTTTGCGCGTCCTGCTCGTGGAGAGGCATGTCAGTCCGACCGTGTCCCTTTACATCCGTTACCGGGTCGGCGCCGCGGATGAAGCCGGCGGGAGGACCGGTACGGCCCATTTGCTGGAACACATGATGTTCAAGGGAACCGCCTCCATCGGCACCAAAAATTACGAAAGAGAAAGAAAAATCCTGCGGGACATCAAAAAAACCGGCTCCCGTCTGGACCTGGAAATCATGAAGGGGGACAGGGCGGACCGGAATCGGATTGAAAAACTGACCCGAAAACTCAAGTCACTCCAGGCAGAGCACCGGAAGTGGTGCATCCCGAACGAAATCGACCGCCTCTACACGGAAAACGGGGCCGAAGACATGAATGCCTCGACGGGGCAGGACGTCACGACCTATCATGTCAGTCTGCCGGTCAACCGGATCGAGCTGTGGGCCAGAATCGAGTCGGACCGGATGACCCGGCCCGTCCTGCGGGAATTTTTCACGGAGCGGGATGTGATCATGGAGGAGAGGCGCCAGCGCATCGAATCCGACCCGGAAGGCAAGCTGGCGGAGCAGTTTTTTGCAGCCGCTTTTCAGGCACACCCCTACGGACGACCCATTCTGGGCTGGCCGGCCGACATGCGTTACCTAAACATGGACGAGACCGAGTCCTTCTTCAGGAAAACCCACGCCCCGAACAACACGGTGATCGCCGTGGTCGGCGACATCGACCCGGGAGCAACGCTCAGGATCATCGACCGGTACTTCGGCGGCATCCCGGCACAGGCTCTCGATCGCTCCCCGGTCACCGAGGAACCGCCGCAGACCGGCGAGCGCAGGGTCGAGGTGAATTTCGACGCGAAACCCCGATTGATGATCGGCTATCACAAGCCCGCCCCGCCCGCCTTTGACGACTATGTCCTGGATGTGGCCGAGGCCGTCCTCTCGAAAGGGCGGACCTCCAGGCTGTACCGCAGTCTGGTGGAAAGGCAGCAACTTGCGGAAACCGTGGATGCGGCCAACGGAATGCCGGGGTCCCGGTTTCCCGGCCTTTTTGTCGTATCCGCGACGCCCCGTTCCCCGCATGGCGCAGGCGATGTGGAAGGCGCCATTTACGCCCAACTCGATCAGCTCAAGGAGGAGCTGATTCCGGAGCGGGAACTGCAAAAGACGAAAAACCAGATGAAGGCCGACTATATTCGCCACCTCAACTCGAACTCCGGACTCGCCGGCATGCTGTCCTACTACGAAATCATGATGGGCGACTTTCGCTACTTGACGAATTACATTCAGGTCATTGAAAAAATCGGCCCGGCCGACATCATGACGGCTGCGCGCAAATACTTCCGAAAGGAAAACAGAACCGTCGCCACCCTGGTGTCCCGCAGTGGTGCCACGACAAAGCAGCACGGACCGCCTCCGGAGAAGCAATGATCACAAGGACGAAGATTCTGATTCTTTTCGTATCATGCCTTCTGTGCGTCCCGCATCCGGCTGCCGCCGATGGCTCCCTATCTTCGCATGATTCCGCCGCGGCACCGCCTCCTGACCGGCTCGCCTTCAAGGCGCTTTCCTTCACCCCTCCCCAGGCGAAGCGCCTGGTCATGGACAACGGCATCGTCCTGTACTTCCTCGAAGATCATGAATTGCCGCTGGTCAACATTTCCGTCGTTTTCCGGACCGGCGCCGCTTACGACCCGGATGGTAAAGCCGGCCTTGCCGGGCTGACGGCGCGGACGATGCGGACCGGGGGCGCCGGGACGATGACGGGCGGCGAAATCGACGATGCCCTCGCGTTTCACGGGATTTCCCTTCAGATTTCGATGGAAGCGGACATGGGCCTGGCACACCTCTCCGCCCTGAAAGAGGACTGGACGAAAGGATTCGACATCCTTTCGCAGATCCTTGCGAACCCGGCCTTCGAAGAGGAAAAGCTGCAACTGGCCAAAGACCTGGCGATCGAAGACCTCCGCGGCATTGCCGACGATCCCTCCCGCTACGCTTTTCGGGAATTCCGAAAGCTGCTTTACCGGGGGAACGCCAGGGGAAACCTGGCCACGCCGGCATCGATTCGCGCCATCCAACGCTCCGACCTGGTCGCATTTCACCGGCGCTTCCTCTACCCGAAGAATGTCATGATCACGGTGACGGGGGACATTACGAGGGCCGAGGCTGTCGGCGTGATCAACCGCTGCCTGGGCGCATGGCGGGTCGCAGGGCAAACAGAAAAAATTTCGAGGCCGGCCGGACGCGGGGACGGATCCGTTCATCACATCCAGAAAGACATTCCGCAGTCGGTCATCATCTCAGGCCGTTTCGGCCCGTCCAAGAAAGACAGCGATTTTTACGCCTTCACCGTTCTGGATTTCATCCTGGGAAGCGGCGGATTTCGTTCGCGGCTCTTCCAGGAAATCCGGAGCAACCGGGGTTTGGCGTACAGCACGGGCAGCTTTTACCGACCGAGGGACGATTACGGAGCCTTCGGCGCCTATGCCCTGACCAAATCATCTTCGACCACGGAGGTCCTCGATCTGATGCGTGCGCTGCTGCTGGGAATGAAAGAGAAAGGGATCGATGAAAACGAACTTTCCTGGGCGAAAAAATCCCTGACCAACAGCTTCATCTTTTCGTATCAATCCATCGATCAGATCGCCTTTTCCCAAATGATGCTCGAATATGACGGACTGCCGGCGGATTTTCTGCAAACTTACACAGTGAAGATCAACAAAGTCGGACCGAAGGAGATCCGGTTCGCCGCTGGCTGTTACTACGACAGCCGGGATTTTGTAACACTCGTCCTGGGGAACGGAAAGGGCTTTGAAAAGCCCCTCCCCGAGCCCGTTACGGTGATCCGTATGGAGGGTGCAGAATGATCGATCAGGCAATCTTCTCGACCGTCCGGAGACGGATCGACAGCTATCGGGAAGCGATGATTCAAATGCAGATCGGCTTGACGGCCATACCGGCCCTCGCACCGGAAAACGGCGGCGACGGAGAGTATGAAAAAGCGCGCTATCTCCTTGCGAACCTCAGGGAGCTCGGATTCACGGACATTTGGGAAATCAACGCCCCGGACAGCAGGGTCTCCTCGAAAGTCCGTCCGAACATCATCGCCAGTGTGCCCGGGAGAAAAGACAACCGAACGGTTTGGATCCTGACGCATCTGGACATCGTGCCGCCGGGCGAAATGAAGTTCTGGGACAGCGATCCCTACCGGGGCTACGTGAAAAACGACCGGATATACGGGCGGGGCACGGAAGACAACCAGCAGGACCTCGTCGCCTCCCTTTTTGCCGCCAAGGCATTTCTGGATGAGGGCATCGTTCCGGAGAGCAACATCGGCCTCGCATTCGTATCTGATGAAGAAACCGCCAGCCGCTGGGGTCTCGACTACATCCTCCGGCATGAAAACAACCCCTTCAAAAATACCGACCTTCTGGTCGTCCCCGATTCGGGAAACGAGGAGGGGACGATGATCGAAATTGCGGAGAAGAGCATCTACTGGCTCCGCTTCAAAACCGTCGGAAAGCAATGCCATGCCAGCAAACCCGAACTCGGGAAGAATGCCTTCCTGGCCGCCTCCCATCTTGTCGTTCGGCTGGACGAACTGCACGGGGCTTTCGGCGCCGTCGACGCCCTCTATCATCCACCGATGAGCACATTCCAGCCGACGAAAAAAGAAATGAACGTTCCGAACGTCAACACCATTCCGGGGGAGGACGTCTTTTATCTGGACTGCCGGATCCTGCCGCAATACTCTCTCCAGGAGGTTCACGGGCGAATCCGGAGTATGGCCGACGACATTGAACGCCGGTTCGGCGTCCGGATTGAAATCAAGGCGGTTCAGGATGTGCAGGCACCCGCCCCTACCCCCGAAGATGCCCCGGTTGTTCCGGCGCTTCAGGAAGCGATCCGGGCGGTTTATCGGCTTCAAGCCAATCCTGAGGGAATCGGCGCGGGAACGGTTGCCGCCTATTTCCGCCGGGACGGCTATCCCGCAGCGGTCTGGTGCCGAATCGGACAGACGGCCCATCAGCCCAACGAGAACTGCCTGATCTCCAATATGATGGGGAATGCCAAGGTCTATGCGCATCTGTTCCTGCAAAAATGATTGCAATCCGAAAAAGCGCGTGATAGCTTTCCACGCCAGTGTGCTTCAGCGCGTCATCCCCGGCGGCCCGGCTTCCGGGAACCCTGCAACGGGATCAGTAAAGTGGTGAAGCTAAAGCCTGCGTTTCCCTCAGTCGAGAAAATTTCCTTCGAGAACACCGAGAATCTGATCGGCCTTTTCGGCGCGCAGGATCAGCATCTGAAGCTCCTGGAAAAACTGGAGCGCGTCAAGCTGGCGGTGCGGGGAAACATTCTCTCCATTTCCGGCGACATGCCTTCGGTTGCCCTGACGAAAAATCTGATTCTCCAGCTTCATTCCATCCTGCAGAAAGGCTATCCCCTGTTCGCGGCCGACATCGACTATGCACACCGGATCCTCTCGGAAAACAAAGCGACGGACCTGGAAAAAATCTTTCTGGACACGGTTTTCATCTCCTCAAAGAAAAGGGTCATCACCCCGAAAAGCATTGCCCAGAAACAGTATATTGACTGTATCCGGCATCACGATATGGTTTTCGGCATCGGCCCGGCCGGCACGGGAAAGACCTACCTGGCCATGGCCATGGCCGTATCGGCGCTGCTCGAAAAGAAGGTCAACCGGATCGCCCTGGCAAGGCCCGCCGTGGAAGCCGGTGAAAAACTCGGATTCCTCCCGGGCGATCTCGCGGAAAAGGTCAATC
Organism: Syntrophales bacterium; assembly: GCA_034678725.1. Lineage (GTDB taxonomy): Bacteria > Desulfobacterota > Syntrophia > Syntrophales > Fen-1087 > JAXDBM01. The sequence goes on from JAXDBM010000078.1 coordinate 68,136, forward strand.
CCTATCTGCGGCCGCTCTATGATGCCCTGTTCGACATGATCGACTTCGATCGTGCTTCCGCCCTGATCCACAAGGGGGTGATCGAAGTTGCGCCGCTCGCTTTCATGAGGGGCCGCACGCTGAACGATTCGTTTGTCATTCTTGATGAAGCGCAAAACACCACATCCGAGCAGATGAAGATGTTCCTGACGAGACTCGGATATGGCTCGAAGGCGGTCATTACCGGGGATGTGACCCAGATCGATCTCCCGGCAGACAAGACGCCGGGGCTAATCGAGGCCGAAAGGATCCTGCGGAATATCGACGGAATCCGTTTCATTCACTTCTCGGACCTGGATGTCGTCAGACATCCCCTGGTCCAGAACGTGATCCGGGCATATAACCATCTGGACCGGGAAAAAGCGGCAGAGAGGACCCGTTCGTCAAAATGAAATCCATAAAAACCGCATCCGAGCGGGTTCGGAACCTGATCGGTGAAAAATCCAGACTGACCGGGAAACTTCCGAAATTTGTCCGCAACCCGCTCGCCCAGAAGTGGATCATCGCCCTTTGCCTGTGTCTGGTCCTGTCGCTGCTCCTGATCCCCCGAATCCATCTCGGACGTCCGGATTTCAAAGTCGACATGATTGCCGCCGGCGACGTCAAGGCGGATCGCAGTTTCCTTGTGGAAGACAGGCTTGCCACGGAGCAAAAAAAGATCGATGCCCTGGCTGATGCCCGAAGCGTCTATGACTTTGACAGTGACATGCGTGCCCGGCTGGAAATCGGCCTGCGCAAAGCTTTCCTGTCGGCCGAAGAGTCTTATCTGCTGCAGGTGAGCGATTCCGGTTCCGGCGCACTTTCCCCCGCTGCCGGAAAGCCTGCTCTGTCTCAGTTGAAAGCCGATCTGGAGAAAAACCTGGGCATCGCCTTGACCTCCGTCGAGTTTGAAACCTTCCGCCGCCATGAATTTTCTCCCGCGATCACCGGCAAGATCACCAGACTGATTGCCGACGCCACCGATTCCGTATGGATCACCCATGGAACCATCCCGAAGCAGGACATGGAACGGGGGATCATCACCCGCGACCTGAAAACACTGATTGAGCGGGAGATGAAGGATTTCCCTCCGATACGCCACATGGACGAGATGGAAACCCTCCTCAAGAAAAAAGCTGGGCAACACCTGCGCGGGGTATCACCGGATATTCGGATGGCGGCCCTCTCGCTGGCGAAAAAGATGATCCGGCCGAATCTGACGTTCAACCAGAATGCCACGGATCTGAAAAGGCAGGCGATCCTGGCGGGCGCGAAACCGGTGTACTATCACGTGCAGTCCGGTGAAATGATTATCCGCGAGGGTGAAAAGATCAATCGGGGCCATCTGGACAAGCTGGAAGCGCTGTACAATGAGCGGGGAGCGAAAAGGTTCTCAGATATCTTTCACTTTCTGGGAATGTTTCTCACCATACTCTTCCTGGCCGTCCTGCTCTACCTTCTGTCCAGGAACTGGATGAAAAAATCGGCGGACATCAACATCGACCTTCTTTTCGTCGGCATCGTATCCATCCTGCAGATCCTGATTGTCAAGTCCGCAATATTCATATCGGAAGCCGTCAACCGGGCTTTCCCGTACATCCCCGCCGATACCTGCTTGTACGCAATCCCGTTTGCGACCGGGACCATGATCGTCGGGGTGATGATCAACCGCAACATGGCTTTGATCTTTTCCATTTTTTCAGCTTTCCTGATCAGTTTCCTCTTCGATAACAAAGTCGCGATGCCTCTTTTCTCTTTGCTGGGCAGCATGACGGCCTGCTACCACATTGTTCACTGCAGAAAGCGAACCGCCTTTTTCAAGGCCGGTCTTTTTCTGGGGTTCGTGAACATGGTCGTCATCCTGGCGTTGGCGCTGTTGAACGGCGCCATTGCCTCGACCGATACCCTGATCAAGCTGGGGATGGGCTTTTTCGGGGGGATTCTGACCGGCACGGTGGTCGCGGGGATTACACCTATTCTGGAGACCTTATTCCGATACACGACGGACATCAAGCTGCTGGAACTCGCGAATCTGAATCAACCCATCTTCCAGAGAATGGTCATTGAGGCGCCGGGAACGTATCATCACAGCATCATCGTGGGATCCATGGTTGAGGCGGCAGCCGAAGCGATCGGTGCAAACCCCCTGCTTGTCAAGGTCAGCGCCTACTACCACGACATTGGAAAAATAAAAAAACCACAATACTTCATTGAAAACCAGATTAATGGGGAAAACCGGCACGACAAACTATCGCCGAGGATGAGCGCTTTGGTGATCATCTCCCACATCAAGGAGGGATGCGAACTGGCCAAGCAGTCGAAACTCGGCGCCGAAATCGTCAACATCATCCGGGAGCATCACGGGAACAGCCTGGTACGCTATTTCTACGACAAGGCGAAAAAAGACGACGACGCCTCCATTCGAGCCCTGCCGGAAAGCGATTTCCGCTACCCGGGACCCAAGCCGCAAACGCGGGAAGCCGGCCTTGTGCTGCTGGGCGATGTCATTGAGGCGTCATCCCGCACGCTGACCAACCCGACGCCGTCACGAATCCGAAACCTGGTTCGCGAGCGAATCGAAAGAGTGTTCCTGGACGGTCAACTCGACGAGTGTGAATTGACCCTGCATGACCTGAACAATATATCGGAAGCCTTTATCCGCATTCTGACCGGTATTTTTCACCAGCGCATCGATTATCCTTCGGCGCCGGTTCAGCCGCTCAATGTGAGATCAATCCGCATTTATGAAAACGCTCATCGAAAACCGGCAGAGACTCGTAAAGCTTGACCTTCGCAGGATCCGCCGCACGGTCCGCGAGGCCGCGAAGCATCTTGGCTGCCCGGAACGCGAAGTCAGTCTCCTTTTCGTCGATAACGAGGCCATCAGCGAGATCAACCGGCAATACCTTAACCGTCCCGGCCCGACCAACGTCATCTCTTTCTCGCAGACAGAGGGGGATTTCGGCCACATCAACCCCCTGCTTCTCGGCGACATTGTGATCTCAGCGCAGCGGGCCGTTTCCGATGCCCAAGCGGGAAATCTGGATGTGAATGACGAGATCGACTTTCTGGT
>JAXDBM010000079.1:0-3952 GCA_034678725.1 Syntrophales bacterium
TTACGGGGTGAGAGAATGATGAATACCGTCCAGAACTTTGAGATATTCGCGCCCAAGCTGATCGAAAAGAAGGAGCTCTTCAGCCCGGGGCACCGCGCCTGCCAGGGATGCGGCGAGGTCCTGGCCCTGCGGCTGATCATGAAGGCCCTGGGGGAAGACGTCGTGGTCTCCAACGCGACGGGCTGCATGGAGATCATCTCCACCGCCTACCCCCACACGGCCTGGGAGACGCCCTACATTCACGTGGCCTTCGAGAACGCCGCGGCGGTCGGCTCCGGCGTGGAGGCGGGCCTGAAGGCCCTGCGGCGCAAGGGCAAGATCGCCGACCGGGACGTGAAGTCCGTGGCCATCGCCGGCGACGGCGGCACGGTGGACATCGGCCTGCAGGCCCTTTCCGGGGCGATGGAGCGGGGCCATGATCTTGTCTTTTTCTGCCTCGACAACGAGGCCTACATGAACACGGGCATCCAGCGTTCCAGCGCGACGCCCTTCATGGCCGCGACCACGACCTCCCCCGCGGGCAAAGCCATCAAGGGGCAGCGGACGGGCAAGAAGAACGTGGCCGAGATCATGGTCGCCCACAGCGTCCCCTACGTCGCCACGGCCTGTCCGAGCTATCCGCTGGACCTCATGGCCAAGGTGGAAAAGGCCAAGAACACCCGGGGACCTTCCTATGTCCACGTCTTCACCGTCTGCCCGACGGGATGGCGCGCGCCCTCCGAGCAGACGATCAAGTTGGGCCGCATGGTCGTGGAAACGGGCATCTTCCCCCTCTACGAGGTCGAAAACGGCAAGTACCGGCTGACCATCGAGACGCCCGAACCCCGCCGTCCGGTCGCCGATTACTTGAAGCTGCAGGGGCGCTTTCGGCACCTGGACCCCGCGGACATGGCCAAGGTCCAGGCCCGGGTGGACCAGGAGTACCGCAAACTGATGCACAAAGTGAAGACTTCCGCCGCCTGGTCATGAGGCGCGGGAATCGTCATTTCATCAAAAACACGATAAGGTGGCGCAAGCATGAAGACAGTCGCATTTAGCAGTTGGAACGGCAAGATTGTGGACAACCGGAAAGGCCTGGCGGCCAAAGCCGCGAAGGCCGACCAGAAAATTCCCGACCAGGTCGCGGGCAAGAACATCGCCGCCCTGATGGGATGGAACGGTCTGGTGGTCACGGATCCGAAGGCGGACATTCCGTCTCTCGCCATCGCCTATCTGAAAGAGGCCAGAAAACTATCCTGCGGGGAGTGTTCCGTCTGCATGATCGGCATCGATCGCGTCCTCGACATCCTCGGCGGCATGAGCGCAGGCCGGGGATCGAAACAGGACATCCAGGAGATCGAAACCGTTGCGAAGGGCGTGGCCGCCAACGCCAAGTGCAATTTCGGCCGCGCCGCGGCGCTGACGCCCGTTCTGGACGCCGTCAAATACTTCAAGGCAGATTTTGCGGCGCCGGCCGGGAAAAAGGCAGCCCCGGAAGCCGGGATATATCAGTCGGCCGTCTCCGCGCCCTGCATGCAGGCCTGCCCGGCGGGGCTGGACATTCCCGGATACATCGAACTGATCCGGAACAACCGCTTCGGCGAATCCCTGAACCTGATCCGGGAGCGCTGCATTCTGCCCGGTGTGATCGGCCGCGCCTGCACGCATCCCTGTGAGGATGCCTGCGTCCGCAACAAAACGGACGAGCCGCTGGCCATCCGCCTGCTCAAACGTGCGGCGGCGGACGCGGACCTGCAGGGAGGGGCTTCGGCGCTCGGCCTCCCGGCCGCAGAAAAGAAGGACAGGGTCGCTGTCGTCGGCGCCGGTCCGGCCGGTCTGGCGGCAGCTTACCACCTGCGCCGTCTCGGCTATTCCGTGACCGTCTTCGAGGCGCTGCCCCGCGCCGGAGGCATGGCGACCGTCGGGATTCCCGATTACCGGCTCCCCAAGGACATCCTGAACCATGAGGCGGACCTGATCAAGCGCACCGGCGTGGAGTTCCGGTACAACTGCAAACTCGAAAAGCTCGACTGGTCCGACCTTAAGAAACAGGGCTTCCGGGCGCTCTTCCTCGCCATCGGCGCCCACGTGGGAACGAAGATCGGCTGCGAGGGCGAAGAGATGGGATATGACGGCTTCGTCCAGGGAGCCGAGTTCCTGAGGCAGCTCAGCCTCGGGGCCAGGGTAGCGCCGAAGAAGAAAGTCGTCATCGTCGGCGGCGGCAACGTGGCGCTCGACTGCGCCCGGAGCTGCGCCCGGCTCGGCTTCAAGGACGTGGAGATCCTCTACCGGCGCTCCCGCACGGAAATGCCGGCCAGCAAAGAGGAGATCCGGGAAGCGGAGGAGGAGGGCATCGCCTTCAATTTCCTGAAGGCCCCGGTGAAAATCCTGGCCAGGGACGGCAAGGTCACCGGCTTGGAATACATCCGGATGAAACTGGGCGAACCGGACGAGAGCGGCCGTCGGCGGCCCGTTCCGGTCAAGGGATCGGAGGCAACCATGTCCGCGGACATGGTGATCGCCGCGACGGGTCAGAGATCGGACCTGGCCCTCTTTTCCGGAAAGGACCCCGTGAAGACCACAAGCTGGGGTTCCATCCAGGCCGATCCGGTCACCTTCCAGACCAGCGTGGAAGGGATCTATGCCGGCGGCGATTGCGTCAGCGGCCCGGCCACCCTGATCGAGGCCCTGAATGCCGGGAACAGGGTCGCCCAGAACATCGACTGCGCCCTGCAGGGAAAGGCCTATGCGGGCGCGGACGCATTTTCAGGAATCGACACCGCCGAGCAGCGGGACTGCGGATATATCCGTGAACAGGGCGCGACGAAGGTCCGCTTCCTCGATGCCGGCCTGCGTCTTCAAGGCATGGCCGAGGTCGAAGGCGGCTTCAGCGCCGGGGAGGCCATGGCCGAAGCGGGGCGCTGCCTGCGCTGTTACAGGCTGATGGTCTGGAAATAAATCAACGATCTTTTGCTATTGAAAGGGATTCAAATGGTAGACATCACGATAGACGGGAACAAGGTACAGGCCAGGGAAGGCTCCTCCGTTCTGGAGAACATCCGGAACCTTCGAATCGACATGCCGACCCTCTGCTATCATCAGGAACTGGCTCCCTTCGGCGCCTGCCGCCTCTGCACGGTGGAGATCCGGGCAAACGGCAAGGGCCGGCTCACGACCGCCTGCGACTGCCCCGTGAAACCCGGCCTGGAGATCGTCACCGCTTCGGAGCAGGCTCAGGAAGCCCGAAAATTCGCGGCGGCCCTGCTCGCCTACAAGTATCCGGACACCGCGGCGGTTCGCGAAATCGCGCAGAAGCTGGGCGTTGCCGTCGCGCCGGCGGCCGCCGAGGCGCACGACTGCATTCTCTGCGGGCTCTGCACGCGGACCTGCAGGGACATCGTGGGGGTCTCCGCCCTGAAGTTCCAGGACCGGGGCCCGGGCCGGAACGTGGAAAACCCGAAAATCGAATTCATCGCCGCCAACTGCATCGGCTGCGGGTCCTGCGCGTATGTCTGCCCGACCGGTTTCGTGCGGATGGAAAGCACGGAAGACAAGCGCATGATCTGGAACAAGGTCTTCAGGATGGCCGCCTGCGATGTCTGCGGACGCTTTTTCGCGCCCGTCGAGCAACTGGAATACATCAGCCGGACGACCGGCGTGCCGGCAAGCAGCCTCTCCACCTGCGTGAGCTGCCGGTAAGATAGTTTCCGTTTTCTGAAAGACCGCTCTTGACATCCGGGCGGTCTTGTTTTATAGGGGCACGTTACTACTCACTATTCCTCAGTAGCTCAGTCGGTAGAGCAGATGGCTGTTAACCATCGGGTCCGTGGTTCGAGTCCGCGCTGAGGAGCCAAAATTCAATCCGCTGATTTCAGCGGTTCTTGTTTAACGCAAGACCCCGTGGGGTGATCCCCTCGGGGTCTCGTCGTTTCTGGCGTGCCCACGCCGACTTACGCCCGCCCGCACATTTACC
>JAXDBM010000080.1:0-5256 GCA_034678725.1 Syntrophales bacterium
CCGGACATGAGCGGATTCACCGCCGTTTCGATGACGGGCCGCGGCCGCGATTTTTTGCATCACCTCGTGCATACCCGGATCGGCGGTCTCCTCCCCGCCGTCCTTTCCTTCAACGACTACAGATCCCACCGCATCGCCGAAGCGACAGGCCGCACGGCCGTGCCGGAGGATGAAGCCTTCCTCCACTTTCATGCCCTTCGCTGCCGTGAAGAGGGCCGCTCTCTTCCCCCAGCCGACACCCAGCGTCTGCTCTCGTTTTTGACCACGCTCGCCGAGTTTTCCGTGACCATCGACGAATTGCGCGCGCTGGACCGGATCGGCCCAGAACAATTCGAACGGATCGACTGGTTCTTCGCGACGATGGAGGCCTTCCGCGCCCGTCTTGCCACCGGGGGGCTTTTCTATCCGCCGTTCGAAGCGACACGGTTTGCCGATCTCACACCGGGCGACGGTGAATTCTTCATCGGCCTTCCCCTCATGACCCCCGGGAACGAGCGCTTTTTCAGCCGCATCCCGAAAGATCGGCTCTTTGTGGATGCGCCCCTTTTCGGCCCCAACATGCCAATTGAGCCGCCCGATTACGAGACGGCCCTGTCGCTCGTCAGACGGATCGGTATCGCCGAACGGCGCCATGACGGCGAGTTGCCCGGGTTCACCGAACTTGCCGAACGGGCCGCCCTACCGACGCTTCTCGCCCGGGAGATCGACACCTTCTTACGGAATTACGGTAGCGATAGGGAACAGCTCTTCATCGTGCCTCTGGACGAGAAACTGTCATTCTATCTCTGGGAATTCCTCTTCCGGCCCCTCGGCGGACAAGTCAACTTTGCGCCGTGGCTTCCCTTCACCCACTTCGCGGCTGCGCAACGGCTTCGCGAGGGAATCCGCGACGGAAAGGGACTGGCAGCCATGCGGCGGGATCTCGTCTCCGAGCTTACCACCCGGTGGAACGAACTCGACGAGGCTGATCATTCCGCGTTCGAGGGAGGGATCACGCTGTGCGACGAGTTGGATCGGCTCCGGGCACTGATGCCGTTTACAGAAAACGAGTGGCTGCCTCTAGCCGAGCACTTCATCGCCGTAAAGAAGCTGCGACTGCGCGGCAGGCGTGACGCACCCATACAGGTTGTGGGGCTGGGCGACGCAACCGGCATCCCTTATGCGCGCACCGTCATTCTGCCCATGAACAGCGACATCTTCCCGCGCAGGCCCTTCAGCGGTCCCTACCTCAACCTGATCCATCTGCCGCGCATCTACCGGACGCAGTACGAGGCGGACGATCTCGCGCTGAGGCAGTTCCTTTCCTTCGGCCGGACGGCCCACATCGCCGCCCTGTACGATCAGGCAAACGGCGATGCGCCATCAGCCCACTTCTCTTTCCTTGCCACCGAATTCGGCCAAAGAATGGTGAAGCGGCGGATGGTTCCGGCAGCGTTGCGCGGACCGGCCGGCAGCCTCGTTATCGAGAACACGGATGAACTGAAAGAGCGGCTCCGGCGGCATACATGGTCCTTCAGCTCGCTGAAGAACTTTTTCACCTGCCCCTGCCGCTTCATCCTGGAAGATATGGAGGCCGTGAAACCTCCCTCCTGCTTTGAAGACAAAGACAGCACCAATCTCCTCATCGGAGAGTTCCTCCACCGCTTCTTTGCAGAGCTGAAAGAACATCGCCCCGCCGTCCTACATTGGCAGGAACTGTTCGACACGAGATGGGAGAGCGACGAGGATCTGCGTATGAAACTCCCGGACCAGGCTGTGCGCAAAGCTATCGTCCAGAGCCATCTGGCCGATATTGCCGCCTGGGAAAAGGAAACGGGCCGGTCGATTCTCTTTTCCGATGAGGTTACGGAAGCCGAACTCGAACTGAGTGCTCCCTTTGGCGGCGGCCGCTACCGACTTAAAGGGCGCATCGACCGCCTACAGCGCGATGGAGACCAAACACTCATCACCGATCTCAAATACAAAGAGAAGAAAACCTACGCTGAAAAGGATCGCCTCGTAGATCGGCTGGAGAAGACCGACGTCTTCGACGATCGTTTCCAGCTCCTCATTTATGCCTATCTCGCCCTGCAGAACAAAAGGGCGACGCCCGGCCTGCTCGATGCAGCCCATCTCTTTTTGCGTCCGAGAATGCGCGGCGATTATGAGGGCCATCTTGCCAAGGAAGACCTGGACGCCTGTGATGCCACGATGGAGGGCATCGCCGGGCGACTTGATGCGCTGCTGGCCCTGGAACGCTTCACTCCGAACTTCCGCGCCGACGGCTGTTCCTATTGCCCCTACAAGGCTCTCTGCCTCAAACCAGACCTCTATCAGACGATAGGACGACCAGGAGGCCACCCATGGTGAAGAGCCTTTTCGTCACCGCCTCGGCCGGTTCGGGGAAGACCTTCCGCCTGACCCGTGAGGTCCGCAGCCACCTCGACCGGGAGGGAGAATTCGTTGTCGCCGCCACCTTCACCCGCGCCGCGGCGGCAGAAATGGAAAAAAGGATCCTCGATGCTATCGACGAAGGGAAGGAGAGCCCCGTCGACAAGCTGCGGTTCATCATGCGGGCCGCTAGGGTCCACTTCTCCACGATCGATGCGCTCTTTCACCAGTTTCTTTCCACTGAAGCCTATGTTCCGCAGTTGGCAGACGACCATGAGAAGGCGATCATCGCCACGCTCGCCGACACGCGTTTTTTCCAGCATCCGCGCGTTCTGGCCGACATCGAAAGCATCGTGATCGCGGCCCGAATCCTCCATCTGCAACCCGATTCCCTGATTGCGGAGCTGGATAAGGGCAGAGAGTCACTGGAGGCATGGGACTGCCCCGAGCGTCTGCTCGATGCACTCAAGGGCGAACAGTCGCGGCTTGTCGCCGAGTACGATCAGCTGCGTGCCAAGGTGCAAGTCGTCGCGGAAGCGACGCGGGGAGCCCTGCGCAGCCAGGTGGCCGCCCCCTTGCTTGAACCGCTCGCCGGGGTGGACCTCAAACGGGCGCTTTTCCTCAAAGACAACCTCGCTGATGTTCGCGTAGCTGCAGCCGATCGCGCCACGCCCGCCTACGCGGCCTTGGAGGACCTCTATCCGCGAATGCGCGTTCTGATCTCCGAACACCTCATCAACACGAAACGGTTGCGAAGCGCCCTTCTCAAGCGTTTCATCGCCCTGCGTGCCGACGTCATTGCCGAGGAGAAGGAAAAACTCGGACGGCTCTTCTTCGACGACGTCCCACGGAAGCTCATCGCCCTTGATGGACCGGACAGCCCCGACCGACCGCTTTTTGCTGCACGCCTCTATGAAATGGGCTTCCACCGAACGGCCCATCTGCTCCTCGACGAGTTTCAGGACACGTCGCAAATCCAGTTTACCCTGCTTCGGCCTTTGATCGAAGATATCCTCGGCTCCGTGGGGAGCAATGCCGAGGGAGACCGGTCGATCTTCCTCGTGGGAGACTGGAAACAGTCGATCTATCAGTGGCGGGGGGCGGCGCCCGATATGCTCCGGGCCTCGCTCACCCCAGCCCTCGCGAGCGGACAGATTGCTGCCGAGACTCTTCCTTACAACTACCGTTCGACACCGCTTCTTATCGAATTTTTCAACCATCTGGTCGCCGACCTCTTCGCCGGAACCGACAAAGTCAACATGCAGGCGCCGCCGGAAAATCCGAAGCACCCCTACGGCGGCATCTCCGAGGTGGCGGTTATCCCGGTCGCCTGCGGAGCGGGAGACGAGCCGGTGTACGAGCGGCTCATCGAAGCAATTGTCAAAAAAAAGGCGGAGTGCGGTCGCCCCTGGGGCGATATCGCAGTGCTGTGCCGCACCAACAGGCATATGGATAGGGCCGCCGCGGCGCTGGCCAGAGCCGGAATCCCCACCTCGGGGATCCGCGGCCGCGAGATGCTGTCACTCCGGGAGGGAACGGCGCTCTATCTTTCGCTCATCGCGCTTTTCACGGCCCACGACGGCCGCTTCATTCCTCGCGCCCTCAAGTCTTTGGACTATGGCGAGGCCCAGGGCGCGACATTGATGTCCGCCGTCGCGCAGCTCGCCGAAACTGTCGGCAACGCGCCCCGGCCGCACCGGTTCGCGGCCTTCGCATCCGCCCTGCGCGACCTTGCGCCTCATTTTCCGCGCATCCTCATCGAGACGCTCTGGGATGAGGCGGAGCGATACTTCGTCCGGCCCGATGCCGTCGATGCCGCCGCCTTCCTGCGTTACCTGCTCACCATGTCGCACCTTATCACCATACCCGAGGGAGAGCATGCTGACCGGGTGAAGCTGGCCACGATCCACGGTACCAAGGGCCTTGAATTTCCCCATGTCTTTCTTTTCTGGAAAGAGGAGCACGACAGGGCGCCCGAAATTCCGCACCCCGAAGATGGCTGTCCGCTCAGCCTGAGCAAAGACGAACTGGCTTTTCTCGCTACCGACCCGATAGAAGGAGCTGCAGCCATTGCCGAGGCGGTAACTGTTGTGAAGGAAGAAAGGGCCGAAGAGACGGCCAATATCATCTACGTCGCCGCGACCCGCGCCGCCAAGAGTCTGACGATCCTCCTGCGGGCGGACCGGGAGGGCGCCTTGAAGGGCTACAGTGAGCGAATGTTTACAACGGCCCAGGAACCTATAGCGGACGCCGAGCGCACCGAATTCGGCTGGCGGCATGACTACGGCCTCGAAAAGCCGCGCCCCGCGGACCATGAGGATCTGATCGAGCCTGATCTGGGCGATCTCCCCGCCGTGCCAGCCGACAGCGACGAAATGGACGCGGCCCTGCGCTCCGCCGCCATCGAGGCGGGAATTGAGCGCGGTCTTCGCATCCACGCGATCCTCGCCCGCCTCACATGCGATCGCCAAACGATTGCCCCTGACAGCCTCGCCGCAGAAGAGCAGGCCGTGGTCGAGCGGTTCCTGCACGAAGAGAAGGTGCGAGAGATCCTCTTCCGACCCGGGAAGGTCCTCGTCGAACAGCACATCTCCGACACCCGCACCTTCGGCATCGTGGACCGGCTCATCATCGCCCCCGACCGCATCACCCTCATCGACTTCAAGACGGGTCGCGTCGGCCATTTGGCTGACAAGTATCGGCCCCAGATGCTCCGCTACCGGATGATTCTCCAGGGGCTGTTCGCAGGGCGTCCGGTCGAGTGCTATCTGCTGTTCGTGGACGAGCCGCAACGGATTGTGATAATTTAATAAGCTTTGGATAGGAAAAGCCGATGGCTTTCGAAAACGAGACTGACCATCAGGTTACCTTAGAAGGTCGTTTACT
>JAXDBM010000081.1:0-15216 GCA_034678725.1 Syntrophales bacterium
ACCATCTTTACCGCTTCCTCGCGAAACTCTTTCGTGTATCGCCCGTTCGGTACTCTTTCCATCCTCACACCTCCGTCTTGGTCTCTCTACCTAAACATTGGTGTCCATTTTTTTCAACCTACCACAACGTGACTTGAACTCAAAACTTGTTCAGAAAATTAAGAACCAGATAGAATCCGACGGCGATACGAAAATAAGCGACCTGCATTTATGGAAGGTGGCTCAACACAAATACGCCTGTATTGTATCGCTGGTGACGGGAAGAAAACAAACGGTTGAAGATTATAAAGAACGGTTGCATATTATTAATGAATTGGCCCACGTGACAGTTGAAATCAATGCCTGTCGATAGTAAAATAAAACGACTTAATCCATCGAACCCATAAAGGATTCTGACAAAAACTTGCCTGAAAGTGACAGATAACGTGGAAGCCATAGGGCCAGCGTAAGTCGCTCACCAAAATTCAATGTATCCTCATTGTCCTATTTCTGGTGCTTTTAGCCCGATAGGGTGTCTCGGCTTGTACCGGCGAAGTGAGTCAGGTACACTATGTCGGCGGCCCCCGGGAAGAGGTTGGCAGGCGGATTTTGGCGGGATGATGCGAATCACGTGGTCGCATTTTGTACGCAAAACGGGCTCATTGTCGGCTTAATTTGACGAGATTTGACGAGAAATGAAAAAGGGGCTTTCGGTGCAAGTACCGGAAACCCCTTGATATTGTTGGTGGGCCGTGCGAGGATTGAACTCGCGACCAACGGATTAAAAGTCCGCTGCTCTACCTCTGAGCTAACGGCCCGTGAAGTGCCCTGTTCGAAAGGCCTGCCCTCTTAAAACAAGTCCCTCCGCTTGTCAAGGGGAAAGCGGTCAGTCGCTGAATGGGCTTTTCAGGATAATGGTATTTTCCCTACCTGCCCCGACGGAAACAAGTGTCAGCGGGACGCCGGCCAGCGTTTCGATCCTTTCCACATATCGTCTCGCATTTTTCGGAAGGTCTCCGATCTGCTTGGCGTGCTGAATGTCTTCCGTCCATCCGTCCAGTTCCTGATAAACAGGCCGGCACTCCGAAAGCACGCGGAGATTGGCGGGAACGGATTCGGTAAATTCATCGCCGGAAGGGCTTTTATAGCCGACACAGATTTTCAATTTTTCAATCCCGGTCAGGACGTCCAGCTTCGTAATGGCAATGCCCGTGATGCCGGAAACGCGGATGGACTGTTTGATCAGGACCATGTCCAGCCAGCCGCAACGCCGCTTCCGTCCAGTGGTCGCTCCGAATTCCTGGCCGACCTTCTGAATGCGGTCACCGATTTCGCATGTCAGTTCCGTGATAAAGGGGCCCTGTCCCACCCGTGTCGTGTAGGCCTTGCAGATCCCGACCACCGCGCCGATCGCGAGCGGTCCGATGCCGGTTCCGCAACTGGCGTTGCCGGCCACGGTATTGGAAGAGGTCACATAGGGGAATGTGCCGTGGTCAACATCCAGGTGGCAGCCTTGGGCGCCCTCGAAAAGGATCTTCTTGCCCTTCCGCATTTCTCTTTCAACCACCAGCGAAGTGTTGGCCACATAGGGTTTGAGCTTTTCGGCATAGGCGCGGTATTCATCATAAACCTCTCGCTCGTCCAACGGGGCTTCCCCGAAGAGTTTCGTAAGATAGAAATTTTTCTCCTCCAGATTGGCCTTCAATTTTTCGCGAAAGATCTCGTCGTCCAGGAGATCGCATAACCGGATGCCGGTCCGGGCGACCTTGTCTTCATACGCCGGACCAATGCCACGGCCGGTCGTGCCGATCTTTTTTCCGGTCTTGCGCGCCTCTCGCGCGAGGTCCAGCCTGCGGTGATAAGGCATGATCAGGTGGGCAATTTCGCTGGCCAGGAGCTTCGTGTCAGCGGGAAAGAGCGAACGATTGCGCAAATCGTCGATCTCCTGCACCATCACGGCCGGATCGACGACGACGCCGTTGCCGATGACGCAGATTTTATGATCGTGGAGGATGCCCGAGGGAATCACATGGAGAATGGTCTGCACCCCTTTGACGACGAGGGTATGCCCCGCGTTGTTCCCTCCCTGAAACCTGGCGATCACATCCGCGTCTTCCGCGTACAGATCGACAACCTTTCCCTTGCCTTCGTCGCCCCACTGGGTTCCGATTACCACGACATTGGCCATAAACCGCCCTCCCTTTTCTCGATCCAAGAACGTCGCTACATTTCCAGTTGGATGACGGAAATGACGTGAGGCAGCTTGCGCAGCTTGTCTAATACCGCCTCCGGCACGACGCTGTCTGTGCTCAGGACCACGAGGGCCTGGTTGTCGACCTGATCGCGGCTCAGGTGGAGTCTGGCGATATTGACATTGTTCTGTCCCAGCGTCGTCCCGATGTTGCCGATCACCCCCGGACGGTCGTAATTCGAAAGGACCAGCATGTAACCTTCAGGAACCACATCGAGCGTGAACTTGTCGAACCGGACGATGCGGGGATCCCGTCGTCCAAACAATGCACCCGCGGCATTGAACGTGCCTTTCGACGTTTTCAGGTTCAGCGCGATCATGCTGGTGTAGTCTCCGACTTCGCTGCTTTTCGATTCGACGACCTTGATGCCCCGTTCCTTGGCCACCACCGGGGCGTTGATGTAGTTGATCGTGTCCTTCAGGACCGGCGTCAGGAGCCCCTTCAGAAGGGAAATGGTCAGGGGGGCGACGTCGTAGTTGAGGATTTTGCCGCTGTATTCGATCAGGACTTCCTGGATGCCGCCCGTAACCACCTGCGCCTGGAATTTTCCAAGCATCTCCGCCAGGTCCAGGTAGGGCTGGATCACCTGCAGCAGTTCGGCGCTGACCGACGGGAAATTCACGGCGTTGCGGATTTCCCCCTTGATCAGATAGTCAGCGATCTGTTCGGCAATGGCGATGGCGACGTTGATCTGCGCCTCGTCGGTGGAGGCGCCCAGGTGCGGCGTGCAGATGACATTCGGCAGGCCGATCAACTCCAAGTTTTTTGTGGGCTCCTCTTCAAAGACGTCCAGCGCGGCACCGGCCACCTTGCCCGCGACAAGGGCATCATAGAGGTCCTTTTCGTTGACGATTCCGCCGCGGGCGCAGTTGATGATGAAGACGCCTTTTTTCATTTTGGCGAAGGCGTCTTTGTTGATGATCCCCCGGGTTTCCTTGGTCATGGGCGTGTGGACGGAGATGAAGTCGGAATTCTTCAGCAGGTCGTCCAGGCTGACAAGGCCGATTCCGATCTTCTGGGCCGCCTCCGGCGAGATAAAGGGGTCGTAAGCAATGACATTCATCTTCAGCCCCTGTGCCCGGTCGGCGACGATGGTTCCCACGCGGCCGATCCCGATGATGCCAAGCGTCTTGTTGAAGAGCTCGTTGCCCATGAATTTGTTCTTTTCCCATTTGCCTGCCTTCATGGAGGCCGTCGCCTGGGGTATCTTTCGGGACAGGGAGAGCATCATGGAGATGGCATGCTCGCCCGTGGTGATCGTGTTGCCGCCGGGGGTGTTCATGACGACGATCCCCCGCTTGCTCGCGGCGGTGATGTCCACGTTGTCCAGGCCGGCGCCAGCCCGTCCGATGATCTTCAGGTTTTCGGCGCTGTCGATGATCGCCTGCGTCACCTTTGTGGCGCTGCGGATCACTAGGCCGTCATACTCCTTGATGACGCCTTTCAGTTCGTCCGGAGTGAGGTTCGTCATGACGTCCACTTCGATCCCCGGTGTGCTTTTCAATACCTTGATCCCCTCGGCTGACAGGGAATCGCTGATCAGTACCTTTTTCATGCAATGGATCTCCTTCTCTGATTTTCTCTTCTGTTATTCGGTCGCTTTCTGGCGGTATACCTTTTCCAACTCGGTGAGGGCGGCCTTGATGTCGGCCGGTTCGATCGTCGGACCACACCAGAAACGGAAGCCGGGAGGGGCGTCCTTGTAGGAATTGATGTCGTGGGCGGTGTTGTTCTTGTCCAGTACGCCCGCGATGGATTTCAGGAATTTGGCCCGCTCTTCTTTGGGCATGGCTTTCACTTTTTCGCTGGTGACAATCAGACAGACAGAGGTGTTCGAGCGGATTTCCCTGGATTCCGCGAGAAAGTCGATCCAGTCCGTTCTTTCCACCCAATCCTCGATGATTTTCAGGTTGGCGCGGCTTCTGTCGAACAATCCCGCAAGGCCGATTTTTCCGGCCCATTGAAGCGCATCGAGATAGTCCTCCACACAGAGCATGGAGGGGGTGTTGATGGTGTCCCCCGCAAAGATGGCGCGGTTGACGGCGCCGCCCTTTTTCATGCGGAAGATCTTTGGCATCGGCCAGGGCGGATCGTAGGATTCCAGACGGGCGATTGCCCTGGGGCTCAGGACCAGCATTCCATGGGCCGCTTCGCCGCCCAGGCATTTCTGCCATGAGAAGGTCAGCACGTCCACCTTGGTCCAGTCGATCGGCATGGCAAAGGCCGCACTGGTTGCGTCGCAGAGGGAAAGGCCGGCCCGGTTGGCGGGAATCCAGTCCCAGTCGGGGATTTTCACGCCGCTCGTGGTGCCGTTGGCGACGAAGACGACGTCGCTGTTCCAGTCCACCGCCTTCAGGTCGGGAATTTTCCCATAATCGGCCTTCAGGACAACCGGGTTCAGTTTGAGCTGCTTTGCCACATCAGTCGCCCATCCGTCGGAGAAACTCTCCCAGACCAGGACGGTGACCGGTCTCGCCCCCAGGAAGGTCCACATGGCCGCCTCGAAGGCGCCGGTGTCCGATCCGGGGAAAATGCCGGCTAGAAATTCTTCAGGAATATCGAGTATTTTTTTGGTTTCGGCGATGGCCCGGGCCAGCTTCTCCTTGCCCAGCGCCGAACGGTGCGACCGTCCGACAGCGGCGCCCTTCAGGGCATCGAGGCGCCATTCGGGCCTCTTGCTGCAGGGGCCGGAACTGAAATTCGGGTTGTGCATCGGGTTTTCCTTTCCTACTTTTTTCAAACCTTATAATTGTAACAAAATTGGAATGTTTTCACAAGACATTTTATTGTTTCATATTGACGGCCCTTCAAAATAATCATATGTAGATTCACCGACAACGCCGCACGGAGCCGGATGTTGAAAAAGCCAAAAACCCAGTTTTTCTGCCAGAACTGCGGCCATCAATCCTCGAAGTGGCTGGGCAAATGCCCCTCCTGCCAGCAGTGGCATCAATTTGTTGAAGAGGAAATCCGCTTCGGGGATCCCGCATCGCGGCCCGGCCTTCAACTGAGCGAACAGCCGCAGTCCATCGATGCCATTGCCGCGGACGAGAAAGACCGAACGACGACGGGGATTGCCGAATTGGACCGGGTTCTTGGGGGCGGTATTGTGGGAGGGTCTGCCGTCCTGGTGGGCGGGGACCCGGGCATCGGGAAGTCCACCCTGCTCCTGCAGATGCTCAATCGGCTCGCGGCACGGGGAGCAAAGGTTCTCTACGTTTCCGGGGAGGAATCGGCAAAGCAGATCAAACTCCGGGGAAAACGGATCGGTGCCGCATCGCCCAACCTGTTGATTCTTGTTGAGATTGATCTTGAGAGCATAGCCCGCCACGTGGAAAGCCTCGCACCGCAGGCTGTTGTGATCGATTCCATCCAGACCGTTTACTCTGCCTCGCTCTCCTCCGCCCCGGGGAGCGTCGGCCAGGTGCGGGAGGCATCGGAGCGGCTGATTCTCCTGTCAAAAAAGACGGGCATTCCCGTTTTCCTGGTGGGGCATGTCACCAAGGACGGGTCCATCGCCGGACCGAAGGTCCTGGAACACATGGTGGATACGGTCCTTTACTTCGAGGGGGATTCGGGGCATGCGTACCGGATCATCCGTGGCATGAAAAACCGTTTCGGTCCGACCAACGAGATCGGCGTCTTTGAGATGCGGGACGATGGGCTTCGTGAGGTCTCGAATCCGTCCGCATTTTTCCTGTCCGAGAGGCCGAAGGGAGCGGCCGGTTCCGTGGTCGTTCCGAGCATGGAAGGCACGCGACCCATCCTCGTTGAAATTCAGTCGCTGGCCAGTCCGACCAATTTCGGCATGCCGAGGCGGACGGCCATCGGTGTGGATCACAACCGGGTTTCCCTGCTGGTCGCCGTTCTGGACAAGATCTGCGGCCTGCATCTCAGCGGTCACGACATTTTCATCAACGTCGCGGGCGGCGTCCGGGTGGACGAACCGGCGATCGACCTGGGGATCGTGTCTTCCATGGCCTCCAGTTTTCTCGATCGGCCGGTCGATGCAAAAACCGTCGTGTTCGGTGAAGTGGGCCTGACGGGCGAGGTCAGGGGCATATCTCAGATGGACATCCGGGTCCGGGAGGCGGCCAGAATGGGCTTCACCCGCTGCATTCTTCCCAGGACGCAGGCGAGGGATGTGCCGGTCGGGTCCCCTGTGGAACTTCTGAAGATCGGCAGCTTGAGAGAGTTGCTGGAACATCTTTTTTAGCGACTTTTTCGTACGCGCCGGACGGGTTGCATGGAATCGCCGGAAGCCATCGATTTCGTTTTTGCGGAGCGGCCGCAGATCCGGCAGAAGCGATTGACAAGCGGAAAAAACAGGTAAAAGGCAGAGGAAAACCAAAGCACATTCCCCGGCAGGGGCGTCGGGAGGAAGTTGATAGAGGAACGGTAAACGGGATGGAGGAGGCGCCGAAACCGGTAAACCGCAAATATCGAGCAGTCAGCGGAATGAATGCCGATGAGCACATCCGCACGGTCCGGGAAATCTTTGCGACGATTACGGACCGTTACGATTTCCTGAATCATTTCCTAAGCCTTCGAAGGGACGTGGCCTGGCGGCGATCCGCTGCGCGACGAATGCATTTCCCGCGGACACGGCGTCTGCTCGATGTGGCTACGGGAACGGGGGATCTTGCCATCGAAGCCATTCGGCAGCACCCGGAAATCCGGGTGACGGGGATCGACATCGTCCCGGAGATGATGGTGATCGGACGCCGGAAAATTGAAAAAAGCCTCCTGTCCAGGAGGATCCTGTTCATGCAGGGCGATGCCCTGCACCTGCCTTTTGCCGACGGCGCCTTTGATGTTTCAGTGATTGCCTTCGGCATTCGGAATATCCCGGACCGCATCCGGGCGCTGCGGGAGATGATGCGGGTCGTTGTGCCCGGAGGCCAGGTCATTGTCCTGGAAATGCATTTTCCGAAGAACCTCATGTTCCAACGGCTCTACGATCTGTACCTGAACCGCATCCTGCCCGTCATGGCCGGCGCCTTTTCCGGGAGTCCGGCCGCCTATCGCTATCTCGCTGATTCGATCATGCACTTTCCCTCACCGGGCCGGTTCGCGGCCTTGATGGAGGAAGCCGGGCTGGAGACGGTCACGCGTTACCCGCTGACCTTGGGTGTCACCTGCCTCTATCTGGGGACGAAACCGAAGGGGGTTCACCCCGACAAGTAAAATATTTTATGTTATCGTAATGTTAGAGATATTCAAAGATTTTCGGAGGAACGCTATTGCATTTTGGGGGATAATCCGTTAGAGGAGACGCGAATATGTTTCAGTCCTGCCCGGCCCTGAAACAAACTTGCTTGCCGGGGGGATGGACAGGGAGGCCACGGTCGATGCGATTCATTCCTAGAGAAGAAAAATTCTATGACCTCTTTGAAGAGCTGGCGGACAAGATCGTGGAAGGCGCCAAGCTTTTTCTGGACATGCTTCTTCACTACGATACCTTCGAGATGAGACTGACGAAGCTCAAGGAGATCGAGCATGAGGCCGATATCATCACCCACCGCACCTATGAGAAGATGCACACCACGTTCCTGACGCCCATCGACCGCGAAGACATCTACGCCCTGGTCAACAAGATGGACAGCATCCTGGATATGACGGAGGCCTCCGCCATCCGGATGTCCTTGTACAAGATCAAGGCCCCGAAGGAGGAACTCATTCAGCAGGCCAAGCTTTTGAACGAGGCCACGGCCAAGGTGAAAATGATCGTCAGCGGCCTGCGGGACATGAAAAACGCAAAGACGATCCTGGATGACTGCGTGGAGATCAATACCCTGGAAAACACCGGCGACCAGATTCTGCGATCGACGATGGCCAAGCTGTTTGAGCATGAAAAGGACCCCTTCGAACTGATCAAGTGGAAGGAAATCTTCGAACGCTTCGAGGAAGCGATGGATGTCTGCGAGGATGTTTCCAACATTGTAGAAGGCATCGTCCTGAAAAATGGTTGATTCTTTCGCGTTTGTCGTCTTCCTGGTCCTGGTGGCCCTGGGTTTTGATTTTCTGAACGGTTTTCACGACTCGGCCAACGCCATTTCGACAGTCGTTTCGACCCGTGTCCTGTCGCCCCGGCGCGCTGTCCTGTGGGCCGCCTTTTTCGAGTTTTCCGCCGTTTTTTTTGTGGGGGTGCAGGTCGCAAATACGGTCGGCACTGGCATTGTTCGCCCGGACATTGTCGATAATGTGCTGATCCTTGCCGCCCTGGGCGGAGCCATCATCTGGAATATCATCACGTGGTATTTCGGCCTCCCCAGCAGCTCTTCGCACGCCCTGATCGGCGGCTTGATCGGCGCCGGCATCGTCAAAGGCGGAGCCGGCGTCCTGGTCTGGAGCGGGATCACCAAGACGACCCTGTTCATTGTCCTGTCTCCCGCCATCGGTCTTGCCCTGGGGCTGGCACTGATGGTGCTCGTCCTGAATCTGAGCCGCCATTCCAACGTTGCCAGGTCTCAAAAATTATTCCGGAAACTGCAGCTGCTTTCCTGTGCCGTGTACAGCATGGGACACGGGACGAACGACGCACAGAAAACCATGGGCATCATCGCCGTGATCCTTTACAGCAAAGGGTATCTGGGGCCTCATTTTTACATTCCGACATGGGTCATCATTTCCTGTTACACGGTCATCGCCCTGGGCATCATGTCCGGCGGCTGGCGCATTGTGAAGACCATGGGAACCAAGATCACGAAGCTGCAGCCCATGGGAGGATTCTGCGCGGAGACGGCAGCGGCCATCGCGATTATCGGGGCATCCCTTGGAGGGGTCCCGGTCAGCACAACGCACACTATTACCGGTGCGGTAGTAGGGGTCGGCGCCACGAAGCGTTGGACCGCCGTTCGTTGGGGAGTCGCAGGCAATATCGTCTGGGCCTGGGTTCTCACCATTCCCGCGGCGGCGCTGATGTCCGCATTGATCTACATTGTCTGTGCGGCAATTCTATATTGACGGGGGGAGGTTGACATGCTGGAAAAAATCAAATGGCTCGGCCACTCAAGCGTCCGGATCGATGCGGAGAAGATCATCTACATCGACCCCTGGAAGATCAAAGGCGGCCCCAGGGCCGATGTGATCCTCATCAGCCACAGCCATGGCGATCACCTTTCGCCGGCCGATGTCCAAAAAATACAGAAGGCGGACACGGTCATTATTGCTTCGGGCGATGCCGCGGGACAGCTGACCGGCGATGTGCGGGCCCTGAAACCAGGCGGCCAGGCGGCTGTTCCGGGTGTGACCGTTCAGGCCGTTCCGGCCTACAACCTCAACAAGTCTTTTCATCCGAAGTCCAATGACTGGATCGGTTTCCTCATCACGGTCGGGAACAAAACCATCTATTACGGCGGGGATACCGACCTGATTCCGGAGATGAAAGACATACGGGCGGATATCCTGATCCTGCCTGTCGGCGGCACCTACACGATGACCGCAAAGGAGGCGGCAGAGGCTGCGAACCTGATCCGGCCGGAAGCCGCCATTCCGATCCATTACGGCGATATCGTCGGCACGGCGGCCGATGCCGAGCAATTCAAGAAGCTCTGCAAGGCGCCGGTGGAAATCAAGACAGCCGTCCCCGGTTAGGCGGCCGACACCCTCATCGCGATTCCATTCTTTTTGGTTCCATTTCGTCCGCTAAAAAACTTGACAAGACATGTTTGGTATGCAAAATATAGGCACGCCAAGCACACGGAAGGAACAGGGATGGTTCAAGATGACCGACTGATTTTTCTCGTTTTCTCTGCGCAGCAGAAGCTGAAGGTGTACCTGAACGCCGCACTGTCGGCGGCCGGCGTCCGCGTAACGATCGCGCAGGCGGGGATCCTGTTTTTGCTGAAGCAGCGCGATGGTCGCAGCATGACGGAACTGAGCCAGATCCTCGGGATTGACAACTCGACCATGACAGGGCTCACGGACCGTCTGGAAAGAGCCGGCTTTGTACGGCGGCATGCCAGTCCCAGCGACCGCCGCGCCTCGCATATTCACATTACGCCGGAGGGTCTTCAGGAAGTGGAAGGCGCCAAACGGGTGATCCGCCGGGTCAACGAAGAGATTAAACAGGGAGTTACCGGAGAGGATGTAGCGTCGTTCAAACGGGTCCTCAACAGTTTCTTTTCCAAATTCAACAGGGTCGGAAATTCGAAAGGGCAGCCACCGGACCCCGTTGCGTTGACGGTGTCGGGAAACAACCCTCGGGGTCGCGGCGCCGGACGGGAGACGGGTTGAACATGGCGACACGGATTGATTCAGGACTGTCGGCCTTGCAGGAGGAGATCGGCCGTTTTGCGGAAGTGGAGGCGCTGCCGCGGCTGCAGTCTGTCGGCGAATTTCCCCTTGAGCTTTGGCGCAAGATGGGCGAAGCCGGGCTCCTCGGTCTGGGACTTCCCGTCGCTTACGGCGGTTCCGGCGGCGGCTGGCTGTCCATCCAGGCAGCTACCGAGGCCTTTGTCCACAAGGGCCACAATCTGGGAATGGCGCTTTCCTGGCTGATTCACATGATGGTTTCCCGTTTTGCCCTGCTGGGGTCAGGCACGAGCCGTCAGATCGAACAGTGGCTGCCGCGGCTCGCCGCGGGGGAAACGACCCTGTCGCTGGCGATTTCGGAGCGCGGTGCCGGTGCCCACCCCGGGCACATGACCGCCCGGGCCATTCGCGGCGCCGGTGAATGGGTCCTGACCGGAGAAAAAACATTTCTCACGAACGGTCCGCTGGCCGGTCTCTTCATCGTGCTCGCCGTCACGGCGACGGCAGGCGAAAGAAAGCAGTTGACCGCCTTTCTGGTTCGCCGGGATGCTGCCGGATTTTCCCTGACCGATCCGATCCACCTCGACTTCCTCAAACCTTCTCCCCATTGCGGACTCCGGCTCGACCATTGCGCTGTGCCCTTCGATCAGGTCCTGGGAGAGCCGGGTTCCGCATTCGAAAACATATCGAAGCCTTTCCGCGAGCTGGAAGATGCGATGCTCATGGGGCCTGTGGTGGGCGGTATGGAGGCCCAAATCACTTTCCTTTCGATGCGGTTTGACGGGCGGAAGATCGGAGTGACGGCATCGCTCACCGACACGCTGGGAGAATTGCAGGCCCGGCTCGACGCGCTGAGAATCATCGCCTATGAAGCGGCCGCCATGCTCGACAGCGGCCGCAGTCATCCCGAATTCACGTCTCTTCTACTCTCGTTCCGGTTTCTGGCCAGGCATTTTCAGTCCGTTCTGGCCGGGTTTCTCGAGCAGGCTGGGATTCCGGACGATCCGTCGCTCGCGACGCTGACAAGGGACCTGGAAATGACCGTCGGCGTGGCGGAAAACGTCGCGCTCATCAAGCAGAGAAGAATCGGAGAAGCGCTTCTTCGGAAAGGATAGCATTCATGCAGACCTGTCAAGACGAAAAGTTTTCCTCCCCCGAAAAGATCCGCCGGGGGTTCCAGGAGCAGGGTTTTATCGCCAGCCGACAGATCGTGACCACCACTTATCTGGCCTATCACCTGGGCAAGCCGCTGCTCGTGGAGGGGCCGGCCGGTGTCGGAAAAACGGAGCTGGCGAAGACCACCGCGGCGTATCTCGATCTGCCCCTGATCCGGCTTCAGTGTTACGAGGGGCTGGACGAATCGAAGGCCCTCTACGAGTGGAAATACGGCAAGCAGCTGCTCTACACGCAGCTTCTCAAGGACAAGCTGGACAGCATCATCAACCGGGAGAACGGCTTTGCCGAATCGATCGACAAACTGCACCGCTATGACGACATCTTCTTTTCCCGCCACTTTCTGGAGCCCCGGCCCCTCCTGAAGGCCCTGCAGCAGGAGGGGGGCGCCGTTCTCCTGGTGGATGAGATCGACAAGTCCGACGATGAGTTCGAGGCCTTTCTGCTGGAGATCCTCTCCGATTTTCAGGTGTCCATCCCCGAAATCGGCACCGTCCGGGCCGTCACGAAGCCCGTCGTCTTCCTGACCAGCAACAACACCCGGGAGCTCAGCGAGGCCCTCAAGCGACGCTGTCTGCACCTCTTCATCCCCTTTCCGGAACCGGCCCTGGAGAGAAACATCATCCGCGCCCGGGTGCCCGACATCTCGGAAAGGCTCGGCCATCAGCTCGTCGCCTTCGTGCAGTCGGTGCGGCAACTGGACGTCCGCAAGGTCCCCTCCATCAGCGAGACCATCGACTGGGCGCGGGTCCTCCTGGTCCTGCACGCCGAGGAGTTGAACCACGATCTGGTGCGGGACACCCTGAACATCTTTCTCAAGTTTGAAGAGGACATCGCCGTGGTCCGGGAGCGGCTGCCGCAGCTGACGTCAGGCGCCGTGCGGGCGGCGGGGGGCTGAGCGTGGACCGGATCCTGAGCGAATTCATCGTCTCGCTCCGCCACGCGGGCGTCCGCATTTCCGTATCGGAGACCCTGGACGCCCTGCAGTCCGTCCGTCTGGTCGGCTACGGGAACCGGGATACATTGCGGGATTCCCTTCTGGCCGCGCTCCCCAAATCGGATCGCGAGAAGGAGATTTTCAGCCGGTGCTTCGATCTCTTCTTTTCCTTCGATCATTTTGCCGGCGCCGACGCCGTCGCGGATGCGGGCTTGACGGCCAGCCGGCCGGAGGCCGACTCCCCGCTCCAGAAGGCGCTTCTTGACGGCGACCAGGCGGCGCTGGTGATGGCCATGCGGGATGCAGCCCGGGAAGCCGGTCTTCCGGATATTCAATTCTTCACGCAGCGGAGCGCATACGCCCTGCGGATCCTCGACCGCATGGGGCTGCCCGCGCTGGATGTCCGGCTTCAGGCCATGCAGTCCTCCGGGGCGCCCGGATCGGCGCAGCAGGCGGCGGCCCTGGAAAAGGCGAGGACCTTTCTGGTGGACAATGTCCGCCGGTACGTGGAGCAGCAACTGGCCCTGAACACCCCCACGGCGACGGAGGACCTGCTCACATCCTACCTGCGCCACGCCAAGCTGTCCATGCTGGAGCAGCAGCACTTTCAGGACATGCACCTCATCATCCAGCGCATGGTCAAGCGGCTGAACGACATTCACTCGCGGCGGCGCAAGGCTTCCCGGCGGGGACAGCTGGACTTCAAGAAAACCCTGCGCAGGAACATCACCTACCAGGGGTTCCTCTTCGATCCGAAATGGAAGAGGCGGAAGATCGAGCGGCCCGACCTGGTCGTCCTGTGCGACATCAGCCGTTCGGTCATGCGGACGGTCCGGTTCCTGCTGCTGTTCCTCTACGGGCTGAACAAGGCGATCATTCGGATCAGAACATTTGCATTCTGTTCCAATCTTGTTGAAATCACATCGATATTCGATGAATACCCCGTCGGGGTGGCCGTCGAGAAGATCCGTCTCGGGGCGGATCTGCCGATCCTCATGGGCCGAACCGACTACGACCAGTCCTTTCGGGATTTCAAGGCGAACCATCTGGACAGCGTCACGCGGAAGACCACCGTTATCATTCTCGGCGATGCGCGGAACAATTACGCGGAGGCCCAAACGGGCATTCTCAAGGCTATGTACGAGCGGAGCAAGCGGCTGATCTGGCTGAATCCGGAGACGCCTTCCTTCTGGGGGACCGGGGATTCGGAGATGAAGAAATACGCCCCCTTCTGCAGCGTGGTCAAGGAGTGCAACACCCTTCACCACCTGGAAGGGGTCGTCACCTCGCTTGTCCACCACCGCCACTGAAAGGGGACCACATGGACCGAAGACGCTCAAGCGGCCATGCCATCAGAAAGAGCCGGGACCGGGTCTGCGGGAACTGCCTCTACTACCGCCGGCAAGCCGGCGATCCCGAGGAGCACTGCTTTCGCTTTGCCCGCTTCGTGGACCACGCCATCCATGAGACCTCCCGCGACTGCGACTACTGGACGCCGCAGCCCGGTCCTCCGCAGGCATCCGCCTGAAAAAATTCGTTTCAATAACTTGACACATGGGAATTGATGTTTATTTTATGGCGGAATTCGT
Source organism: Syntrophales bacterium (assembly GCA_034678725.1). Lineage (GTDB taxonomy): Bacteria > Desulfobacterota > Syntrophia > Syntrophales > Fen-1087 > JAXDBM01. The sequence goes on from JAXDBM010000081.1 coordinate 14,187, forward strand.
CAGGAAAATCCCGAAGTCGTCTGTTGAAAATCGAAATATAATCGCGAAAGGAGAGGTTAAGGCATGAAAATCAGACCGTTACAGGACAGAGTGATTGTAAAGCGCGTGGAGGAGGAGGAAAAAACCAAGGGGGGCATCATCATCCCCGATACCGCCAAGGAAAAACCCATGGAGGGTCTCGTGATCGCCGTCGGCAAGGGAAAGACCACGGAGGACGGCAACCTCGTGAAACCGGATGTGAAAGCCGGTGACCGCATCCTTTTCAGCAAATACGCAGGCACGGAAGTCAAGATTGACGGTGTCGAGCACCTCATCATGAGAGAAGAAGACATTCTGGGTGTCATCGAAAAATAAGCGATCGATCAAATCATTAAGGAGGATTGAATAGATGGGAGCAAAGATACTTCAGTACGATGAAGAAGCGAGAAAATCGATTCTCAAGGGTGTAAACACCCTGGCGGATGCCGTGAAGGTGACCCTGGGTCCGAAAGGCAGGAACGTGATCCTGGACAAATCCTTCGGCGCCCCTACGGTTACCAAGGACGGCGTGACGGTCGCCAAGGAGATCGAGCTCGAAGACCCGTACGAGAATATGGGCGCCCAGCTCTGCCGTGAGGTAGCGTCCAAGACCAACGACGTCACCGGCGACGGCACCACCCCCGCAACCGTCCTCGCCCAGGCAATCGTGCTCGAAGGGCTCAAGAACGTCACCGCCGGCGCCAACCCGATGTTCCTCAAGCGCGGCATCGACCGCGCCGTCGAGACCGCCGTCGAGTCGATCCGCAAGCTTTCCGGCCCGGTCGAGGGCAAGGAAGCCATCGCCCCGGTCGCGGCCATCGCCGGCAACGACTCCGAGATCGGTGACCTCGTCGCCGACGCCATGGACAAGGTCGGCAAGGAAGGCGTCATCACGGTCGAGGAATCAAAGGGCACCGGCACGACGGTTGAAGTGGTCGAGGGCATGGAGTTCGACAAGGGTTACCTGTCGGCGTACTTCGTGACCAACGCCGAGGCCATGGAGGCCGTGTTC
>JAXDBM010000082.1:0-9128 GCA_034678725.1 Syntrophales bacterium
CCCGCGCTTTGCCTTCGGCTTCCTCCAGATTCGCAGTCGCCCGCGACACCCTTGCGGTTCGGATAACTCTTCCCCTTGCCGGGCGTGTAGTGGACTTTCCCCTCCATGTATGTGCGCCCTGCCGGGCGCACAACGGAAAAGGGCAGGGTCTGCAACGACCCCGCCCTTTCTCTTTCATCCCGCGGAAAATCGATCGTCGCTTCTACCTCACCCGCCCGCGTCCGAAGATCGAACCGAGAACGCCGCGGATGATCTGCCGGCCGATCTGGCTCCCGATGGCGTGGGCGGCGCTCTTGGCGGCTGCGCTGATCATCCTCCCGGTTTCGGATTGCGCCTCCTTCCTGCCGACGGGAGCGGAAGCTTCCTTCTCCGCCTGCACCTGCGCGGTCTTCTCCTTGAGCTTTTCGTATGCGCTTTCGCGGTCCACGGTCTTTTCATAATGGCCGTAAAGGACGGATTCCCGGATGAGCTTCGCAAGCTCGTCCGATGTGAGCGTCCCCAGTCTGCTGCGCGGGGGGAAAATCCAGGCCTTCTCAACCATGCCCGGCACGCCCTTCTCGTCCTGCATGGAGACCAGCGCCTCTCCCACCGCGAGTTCGAGTATGGCCTTTGCGGTATCGAGCTTCGGATTGGCCCGGAAGGTCTCGGCCGCCACCTTCACGGCTTTCTGATCCCGCGGCGTATAGGCCCGGAGGGCATGCTGGATGCGGTTCCCGAGCTGCCCCAGCACGACATCCGGAATGTCGATGGGATTCTGGGTCACGAAATAGACCCCAACGCCCTTGGAGCGGATGAGACGGATGACCTGCTCGATCTTGTCCTCGAGCGCCGCCGGCACATCCTCGAAGAGCAGATGGGCCTCGTCGAAAAAGAAAACCAGCTTGGGCTTCGGAAGGTCCCCCACCTCAGGCAGTTGCTCGTAGAGTTCGGAGAGGAGCCAGAGGAGGAAGGTCGCGTAAAGGTTAGGAGACTGCATCAGCCGGTCGGACGTGATGATGTTGATGACCCCCTTCCTGTTCGCATCGGTCTGCATCAGGTCGTTGATGTCCAGGGCCGGCTCCCCGAAAAAACGGTCTCCGCCCTGCTCCTCCAGGACGAGAAGATTCCTCTGAATCGCGCCGATGCTGGCCTTGGAGATGTTCCCGTACTCGGTCTTGAACTGGCCGGCATTGTCGCCCGTGAACTGGAGCATGGCCCGAAGGTCCTTCAGGTCGAGGAGCAGGAGCCCGTTGTCGTCGGCAATCTTGAAGACGGCGTTGAGCACTCCGCCTTGCGTTTCGTTGAGATTCAGGATCCGGCTCAGGAGCAGAGGGCCCATTTCCGATATGGTGGCGCGCAGCGGATGCCCCTTCTCGCCGAAGACATCCCAGAAGACGACGGGAAAGGCAGTGAATTTGAAATCCTCCAGGCCCAGTTCCGCGACCCGCTCGGCGATCTTCGGATTGTCACCGCCCGGCCGGCTGATGGTGGCCAGATCGCCCTTGACGTCGGCCAGAAAGACGGGAACGCCGATGTCGCTGAACTGTTCAGCCAGGACGCGAAGCGAGACGGTCTTGCCGGTCCCGGTGGCGCCCGCGATCAGACCGTGCCGGTTGGCCATCCTGGGCAGCAGGGAGATCACGCTCTCACCTTTTGCGACGGGAAGCCCGGGTGCTGCTGTCGTCATGTTGTCCTCCAAAGCGCGCTCCCGTTTCCCCCACTGGGAACCCGGCGGACCGGTAAAGAAAAATCCGCCTGCGGCGGGTCTCGCCGGTGCGGCGTGCAAGCGGGAACGCCCTGATTTCGTTGTTGCAGCATTGTAAGGGATCGCTCGAAAATGTCAAGGCGAACATTGGCGGCGGCGGGCAAATCATGGCACGGATGCGGAAAGACGGATGATACGGATGAAGATGCCGCCTGAACCGGCCTGTTTGGGGAGAAAACAAAAAAGAGGGGAGAAGGCACTGATTATTGCTTCTCCCCTCTTTGAATAGGACGGATGAAATCTTACTATCCGAGCGCCTTGAGGATCGGGTTGGCGTACAGAATCACCAGCGAAATAACGAGCGCGTAGATGGCGATGGATTCCGTCATGGCCAGACCGACCATCATGGTCAGCATGACCTTGCCCTGCGCTTCCGGATTGCGGCCGACGGCCACGCTGCCTCCGCTTGTTGCCTGGCCCATGCCCATACCGGCCCCGATGGCGCCCAGCCCCATGGCCAAACCGGCGGCGATCACGCTGCAACCCAGTACGATGGCTTTGGTATAGTCGACTGAGCCTGCGGCGGCTGCCTCAGCTGCCATGGCAAGCGGTGCAAAAATCATGACGAAGAGAATACCGATGACCGTCGATGCGAACATTTTCACTCTTTTTACCATAATTCGTTTTAACCATCCTTTCTTGTTTTCTTGAACTCGCGTTTAAGTAACATTCGACCGAAACCTCAGAGTTGCCTTTCCCACCCCCTTTCCTGCGATACCGGTTTTTTTCGTGCGGCACGACCCGGCCAACCCTCATCGGGATCGAGGAATCCGATTCGCGTCGCTCCCCACCAATTTTAACCTGAAATCGCTGAATTCACTATCTCTAAAGGTCCGGCTTGTCAAGAAAATATTTGGCATCGCAGCGCCGATATATGCTATAGCGCGAGTCATAGAAAAATGGAAGGCCGCGAAGAACGCCATTGACAACCATGCTGACCGGACGGGAAGAGACGATCGCCCGACGCATCCAGGGAGATATCGATTCCGACGAACACCCCTATCGGCGGATCGAGCAGGAAACGGGCATCCCGGAGCGGGAAATCCTGGACGGCATCGGCGCCATGCTCCGGCGGGGCGTCATCCGGAAATTCGGTGCGGTCGTTCGTCATACCCGGGCCGGCTTCACCCGGAACACCATGGTCCTCTGGGCCGTCCCGGAAGACCGCTGCGATTCCGTCGGAAGCATCCTCGCCGCCTTTCCGGAAGTGACGCACTGCTATCGGCGAACACCGGCCTTTGCGGAAAGGTACAACCTGTTCAGCATGATCCATCTCCACAACCGGCAGGAGGAGGACCGGCTCCTTCAGAAGATCTCCGCGGCGACGGGATTGACGGATTATCTGGCACTCGCCAGCGAGGAAGAATTCAAGAAAACCAGCATGTCGTATTTTTGAATGGGCGCAACATCCGAAATCCTTTTTGAACAGGCGAAGGCCCTCATCCCGGGAGGCGTGAACAGCCCCGTGCGGGCGTTCCGGTCCGTGGAGGCAAATCCGCTGTTCATCCGCGAGGCGCGGGGTTCCCGCATCGTTGACGTGGACAATCGGGAATACGTGGATTACGTGATGTCCTGGGGTCCCATGATCCTCGGTCACGCCCACCCTCATGTGATCGAAGCGATTCGCGAGGCCGCCGGCCGGGGAACGAGCTACGGCGCGCCGACGGAGATGGAGATTGTCATGGCGGAAATGCTCACCGAGGCCTTTCCCGCCATGGACATGGTCCGCCTCGTCAGTTCCGGAACGGAGGCCGTGATGAGCGCCATCCGCCTGGCGCGGGGCTTCACCGGAAAAAACCGGATCATCAAATTCGAGGGCTGCTACCACGGCCATGCCGACTCCATGCTGGTCAAGGCCGGCTCGGGCGTCGCGACGCTGGGGATTCCCGGAAGCCCGGGCGTGCCGTCGTCGCTTGCCGAACTGACCGTCACGCTGCCCTTCAACAATATCGATGCCGTGCAGGAGGCCGTCGATGTCCAAGGCGGGGATCTCGCCGCCATGATCATCGAACCCGTCGCCGGGAACATGGGCGTCGTGCCGCCCCGGCCGGGTTTCCTGGAAGGGCTTCGGGAACTCACATCCCGGCACGGAATTCTGCTGATCTTCGACGAAGTGATCACCGGTTTCCGCCTCACCTACGGCGGTTTCCAGAATCTCGCCGGCATCGCGCCGGACCTCACCTGTCTGGGAAAGATCATCGGCGGCGGACTGCCCGTGGGGGCGTTCGGGGGCAGAAGAGAGATTATGGAACAACTGGCGCCCTCCGGTCCGGTCTACCAGGCGGGCACGCTTTCGGGGAACCCCGTGGCCATGGCGGCCGGCATCGCCACCCTGCACATGCTCAAAGACAGCTTCGAGGCCTATGACATGCTCGATCGCCGGACATTCCATCTCTGTGAGGCGATGCGGACCCTGTTTGAAAAGAAGGGCATCCCCTGCCGGCTGAACCGGGCCGGCTCCATGTTCACGCTGTTCTTCACCGACCGGGAAGTGTTCGATTTCGCCTCCGCCGCGGGAAGCGACACGAAACGCTTTGCCCGATACTTCCAGGGAATGCTGAACCACGGGATCAGCCTGGCCCCCTCGCAGTTCGAAGCGGCCTTTCTCTCCTTCGCGCACACGGCGGAAGACGTGGACAAGACCCTCGACGCCTGTGAAAAAACCCTGGAAGCCCTTTGATAGGTTTCGAGGCAGCGAAGGATTCGTCACAATGTCCTGACCAAGGTTATCATCCATGGGAAATTTTCTCGTCACCGGCGCGGCCGGTTTCATCGGATTTCATCTGGCGCAGCGGCTTCTCGCGTCCGGCCATACCGTCGTGGGGATCGACAACCTGAACGACTACTACGATGTAACCCTGAAGGCATCGCGACTGGCCCTGCTGGAAGCCGGGCCGCAGTTCCGGTTCGTCCGGATGGACATCACCGACCGGGACGGCATGGCCTCTCTTTTCGAGGGAGAGCCGTTCGCGTGCGTGATCCATCTGGCAGCCCAGGCCGGTGTCCGCTACTCGCTCATCAACCCCCATGCCTATATCGACAGCAATCTGTCGGGCTTTCTGAATGTGCTGGAGGGCTGCCGCCGACAAGGGGTCCGGCATCTGGTTTATGCCTCGTCCAGCTCCGTCTACGGCGCCAATTCCCGAATGCCCTTTTCGGTCCACGGCAACGTCGACCATCCCCTGAGCCTCTATGCCGCCACGAAGAAAGCCAACGAACTGATGGCGCACACCTATGCGAGCCTTTATGGCCTGCCCTGCACGGGCCTGCGGTTCTTTACCGTTTACGGCCCCTGGGGCCGGCCCGACATGGCCCTGTTTCTCTTCACGAAAGCCATCCTGGAGGGACAGCCCATCGATGTCTATAATCAGGGCCGCATGAAGCGGGACTTCACCTATATCGACGACATCATCGAAGGCGTGTGCCGCGTCATGGAAAGAATCCCCGCGCCCGATCCCCGATGGCGCGCCGACTGCCCGGATCCGGCCAGCAGTTTCGCCCCTTACCGGATCTACAACATCGGCAACAACCGTCCCGTGGAATTGCTGCACTTCATCGACATCCTGGAGAAGAACCTCCGCATGAAGGCCGGAAAGAATTTTCTTCCCATGCAGCCGGGCGATGTCCCGGAAACCTACGCCGATGTGGATGAGCTGGCGGCCGACGTGGGTTTCAGGCCGAAGACGCCCATCGAGGAGGGGATCAAAAACTTCGTGACCTGGTACCGGGATTATTATAAGGTTTAAAGGATATTTCAGAAAGGACACCGATCGCACATGAAAAAAGCGTTCATCACCGGCATTACGGGCCAGGACGGCTCCTATCTCGCGGAGTTCCTCCTGGACAAGGGCTATGCCGTCCACGGCCTCATCCGCCGGTCCTCCACCTTCAACACCGACCGGATCGACCACCTGTACCGGGACTTTCACGACCCGCAGGCACGCGTCTATCTGCATTACGGCGACCTTTCCGTGTCGGGCCAGTTGACGGACCTGCTCCATGACATTCAACCCGACGAGATCTACCACCTGGGCGCCCAGAGCCACGTCCGGGTCAGCTTCGACATGCCCGAGTATACCGGGGACGTGACCGGCCTCGGAACCCTGCGGCTGCTGGAAGCCATCCGCAGGACCGGCGTCAAGGCGAGATTCTACCAGGCTTCCTCGAGCGAGATGTTCGGCGCCGCCCCTCCGCCCCAGAGCGAGCTGACGCCCTTCCAGCCCCAGAGCCCCTATGCCGCCGCCAAAGTCTATGCCTACTACGTCGTCCGCAACTACCGGGACGCCTACGGGCTCTTTGCCTGCAACGGCATCCTCTTCAACCACGAGTCCCCGCGGCGGGGGGAGACCTTCGTCACCCGCAAGATCACCCGCGCGGCGGCCCGGATCAAGCTCGGCCTTCAGGACAGGCTGTACCTGGGCAACCTGGACGCGAAGCGGGACTGGGGGTTCGCCGGGGATTACGTCGAGGCCATGTGGCTCATCCTGCAGCAGGACCGGCCGGACGATTTCGTCATCGCGACCGGCGAGACCCATTCGGTCCGCGAGTTCGCGGAAAGGGTCTTTCAGAAGCTGGACCTCGATTATCAGCAATATGTGGTCATCGATCCCAGGTATTTCCGCCCCACCGAGGTCGATGTTCTCCTGGGGGATTCTTCCAAGGCGAAAACGGTGCTGGGTTGGAAACCCCGGGTGGGGTTCGATCAACTGATCGACATGATGATCGCGGCGGACATGGAAATGTCCTCCAAGGAAAAAACACTCTGCGAGGCCGGCTACTCCGCCGCGGGCAATCACCGGATGATCTGAAGACTGCCGGGTGGCGGCGGACCGGACCGAAAGGGCTGAGACCTGCAAAAGGATGCCGATGCGAAACAAGAGACTGACGATCACCGGGGGCAAGGGTTTTCTCGGGAAACATCTCGTTCGGAAATTCCGGGAGCGGGGGTTCGCGAACATTCAGGTCGGGGACCTGCCCGAGTACAACCTCGTCGACCGGGACAGCGTGAAGCGTCTTTATGATGACACCCGGCCGGACATTGTGGTGCATCTGGCTGCCAAGGTCGGCGGCATCGGCTTCAACCAGGAAAACCCCGCCTCGCTCTTCTACGACAACCTCATGATGGGCGTTCAGCTTCTCCATGAGGGGCACCTTCACGGGATCGAGAAATTCGTCGCCATCGGGACGATCTGCGCCTATCCGAAGTTCACGCCGGTCCCCTTTCGGGAGGAGGACCTCTGGAACGGGTACCCGGAAGAAACGAACGCCCCCTATGGCCTGGCCAAAAAGATGATGCTGGTGCAGTCGCAGGCCTACCGGCAGCAGTACGGATTCAATTCCATCTTCCTCCTCCCCGTCAACCTGTACGGCCCCGGAGACAACTTCGACCCCCGCTCGTCGCATGTGATTCCCGCACTGATCAAGAAGTGCGTGGACGCGATCGACCGCGGGGAGGACGAGATCGTCGTATGGGGGACGGGCAAGGCCACTCGGGAGTTTTTCTACGTGGAGGACGCCGCCGAGGCCATTGTCCTGGCGACGGAAGCCTTCAACAAGAGCGAACCCGTCAATATCGGACCGGGTTTCGAGATCTCCATCCGAGATCTCGTCACGCTGATCGCCGAACTGACCGGCTTTCAGGGTAAAATCACCTGGGACGCGGCCAAGCCCGACGGACAGCCGCGGCGGATGCTGGACACCGGCCGGGCCTTTCGGGAGTTCGGCTTCCGGGCGAAGACGGGCTTTCGGGACGGCCTGGAAAAAACCATCGGCTGGTATCGCGCCAATCGATGATAACTCATTGAATATGCTGTTTTTTATTTGCGCATGGCCGGTAATGTTTTTTGTTGACTTCCCCTCCGGATCGTGCTAAAGGCCGCGGCGGTAATGGACGAACTGGACAGAAAGACGCTCCTCCAGATGGGCTATGCCAGCAGCATCGGCATTGCCATGGTGCTGGCGATCTTTGGATGTCTGTATCTCGGCAACTGGCTGGACAAGAAACTCGGGACGATTCCCTATTTCACGATTCTCTTTCTGGTCATCGGCGTCGTTGCAGGCTTCAAAAATTTCTACAGCCTGATTAAAAAGAACTTTAAAGACGAAGAACCCGTTATCAAGAGCCTGAAGAGTGAGCCCCATCGAAAAAGACCCCCTCCAGCAAAAGCTTGAGAAACTCAACTGGGCCATCCTGGCGCTCCTCGTCCTGATCAGCCTGATCTTCATGAAACCGCCGTTCACGCTCGGCGTTTTGCTGGGCGGCCTCATCAGCATCATGAATTTCATCTGGCTGAAGCGGGATCTGCGCGTCGTGTTCGGAAGCCTGACCGGAAGGGCAAAAGCGGCCGTGATGTTCCGCTATTACATCCGCTTCTTCGTTTCCGCCGTCATCATCTTTTTCATCATCACGAGGACGGTCGCCGACGTACTGGGCCTGCTGGTCGGCCTGTCCATCGTCGTGATCAACATTATCCTGAGTCTGCTGATGAACCTGTCAAAAAAAAACCTGATTGAGGAGGTTAAGTAGAAGATGCACTCCCTGTCCTTTCTGCAGCTTTTGTTTCCCGGCATTCCCACCCATGTGAGTTACACGTGGCTCGTCGCGCTGCTGCTGATTCTCCTGTCCGTTCTGGCCACCCGCGCCCTGAAGATCAATCCCGGCGGAACCCAGAATGTCATGGAGGTCATCGTCAGCGGCATGCACAAGCTCCTGCTCGACACCATGGGAGAGCACGGCATGAAGTTCTTCCCCCTGATCGCGACGATCGGCCTTTTCATCCTGTTTTCGAATCTCCTGGGTCTCATTCCGGGCTTCGAGTCGCCGACGGCGAACCTGAACACCAATCTCAGCATGGCCCTCGTGGTGTTCGTGCTGACCCACATCATGGGCGTCAAGATTCACGGGTGGAAATACGTGAAGCAGTTTATCGGCCCCAACCCCTGGCTGGCCCCCCTGATTTTCCCCATTGAAATCGTGGGGCACCTCGCGAGGCCCGTATCGCTGACCTTCCGGCTCTTCGGAAACATCGAGGGCGGACACATCGTTCTGGCCGTTATCCTGCTGCTCGTTCCGCTGCTGGTTCCCCTGCCGATTCTGGTCCTGAAGCTCCTGATCTGCTTCATTCAGACCCTGGTTTTCATGCTGCTCTCCATGATGTACATCGCCGGGGCAATGGAGGCGGCGCACTGAGAAATCCCTCCCGCGGAAAACCGTGAAATCAGGCAGGAGGCGGGGCCACCTCCGCCGTCCTCCCGCACCATCGGGTAGGAGGCGGGGTCACCCCCGCCGTCCTCCCACACCACCGGACGTGCGGTTCCGCATCCGGCGGTTCATTGAACACACTGGAGTCGTCGCGTTGTATCGAGCAGCGACACCAGACCCAAA
>JAXDBM010000083.1:0-5205 GCA_034678725.1 Syntrophales bacterium
ATCACGGCCGTGGCCGAAAATCCGGAAATCGTCCGGAAGCGGAAGGCGCCGACCATCCTGACACCCCATGCCGGGGAGATGTCCAGACTGGCCGGGCAGCCGGCCGCGGTGATCAGCCGGAACCGAATCCCGGTTCTGCAGGCGGTGGCCGGGGACATGGGCGCAATCATTGTCCTGAAGGGCGCCCACTCGCTGATCGGCCTTCCCGACGGCCGGGTCTTCATCAACTTGAGCGGCAATTCCGGCATGGCGACGGCCGGAAGCGGCGATGTGCTGACCGGGGCCATCGCGGCTATGTCAGGCTTCGGCCTGCCCCCGGACGAGGCCGTACGGAAGGGCGTCTTCCTGCACGGGTTCGCGGGCGACCTCGCGGCGGCGGAAAAGGGGGAGGACGGGATCACGGCGCGGGATATTCTCGAATTCCTCCCCCGGGCCGTCAAGCTGGACCGGGAAGGCCCCCCGGAGCCCTTTCGCGGCCGCTATGCCGGGCCCGCGGTCCTCTAAGATGCTGCTCACGCGGATCGGCGCATCCGGGCATGCTCAGAAGAAATAATAGTAAAAGGACGAAAGCAGGACCGACGCCAGCAGCATGACGGCCGCCGGCCCGACGAGATAGGGATAGGCGCGGAAGATCGAGGTTCGGAAATATTCGGCCGTCACCACGAAGCAGGCGTGCATCGGCGACAGCATCATGCCCATGTAGCCGAAGGTGTAGGCAAAGGCCGTCGTTGCCGCCGCCACGTGCAGGGGAGGGTCGGGGCCGACCAGGGCAAAGACGATCGGGAAGCTCGCGCCGACAAAGCCGAAGGCCACGCCGGTGACCATGCCTGAGACGAAGGGGATCAGCATGATCACGGCGGCCAGCGGAATGCCGGTGCGGACGAACTCGTCGCGCATGCCCGTGATGAGCGTCGCTCCGGCGGCATTGACCGGGCACAGGAGCGCCCCCGAGAAGGCCTGGATGCCGATCACGAGGATGATCATCAGCCAGGTATCCTTCCGCTTCAGCATGCGCAGGGAGGGCTTCAGCGCCGGGAGGTTGCCGGTGAAGACCGCGATGATCCCGGCCGCCAGTCCGGCGACCATGGCGATCAGATTGGCCAGCGTGCCGCCGATGCCCGCTTTGGGAAGCAGCGCCGATCCCGCGATGGAAATCAGGACCAGCAGCGCGATGGGGCCGAGCGCGGCCAGAATCCCGGTGGTGTCGAAGCCGCCGTTTTCCCCTCCGCCGTCAACCGTTTTTTTCACCGCCCGCAGAATGAACAGGTAGCCGCCCGCCACCGCCGCGAGGGTGAACGGGACCTGGATCAGGAAGTACGTCACCGCCGGCAGCCCCGAATACTGCATGGCGAGGATCACTCCGGGATAGAGCGGCCACCAGTACTCCCAGATGTGGCGAAACCAGTAGTTGATCGCGACCTTGAGCCTCGGCTCGATCTCCTTTTCCGGGTCCACGGCGTCGACGAAGGGCGCCGAGAAAAGCGCCCCCGCCGGCATGGGGAGCAGCCCCACCAGGGCGGGCAGGCCGCCAAGGAGGATGTGCCGGCTGCGCAGCCACGCCTTCAGCGCGGCGATCGTCCGGTCCATCCGGCCGGTTTTGTTCAGGGCGTCGCTGAAAAACAGGAGCATGAGGATGATGACGGGCAGGAGGAAGTTCTGGGGCAGGGTGAAACTGTGAAGCTGGAAGCTCAGGCCCTGCCGCCCCGTTCCGGTCCACAGGGTGAGCAGCGCCGAAAACAGGAGGATCGCCACCCCCAGCGGCGTCCTCAGGCGGTAGAGGAGGAGAATTCCCGCGAAGGAGCTTCCCACCTTGACGTAGGCGGGAAGGTTCAGAAGCCACTCCATCACAGGCGTCTTTGCAGGACGAAATCCGCGACCGTGTGCAGCGCCTCCCGGGCTTCGGAATTCTCGAATGCGTCGAGCAGCGCCTTGCCCTCGTCGATGTAGGCGGCCGCCTTGGCGAGCGCCTCGTCGATTCCGCCGTAGCGGTGGATGAGCGCCACGATGTCCTGCACCGCGTTTCCGTCCGACTCCCGGCTTTCAACGATTTTCCGGATGCTTTCCCGCTCCTCCGGCGCGCACTTCCCGAGGGCGTAGATCAGCGGCAGCGTCATTTTGCCCTCTTCCAGGTCCTTGCCGATGGCCTTGCCGAATTCCTCCGCCCGGGCGGTGTAATCCAGCGTGTCGTCGGTGATCTGGAAGGCCGAGCCCAGCCGCAGACCGAACTTCGCCAGCGCGTAGGTCTTCTTGAGCGGGGCCTTTCCCAGGATCGCGCCGGAGGCGCAGGCCGCCGACATGAGAATGGACGTCTTCTTCTCGATGATGGCCAGGTATTCCGCTTCGGTGATGTTCAGGTCCCCGCATTTGACCAGTTGAAAGACCTCGCCTTCGGACATGATGTTGGTGGTGCCGGACATGAGCTTGATGATGTCGAGGTTGTCCTCGTCGGACATGAGCTTGAAGGACTTGGAGTACAGGAAATCGCCCACCAGCACGCTGGCCGCGTTGCCCCAGATGTTGTTTGCCGAGGTCCTGCCCCGGCGGGTTTCGGCCTTGTCGATCACGTCGTCGTGCAGGAGCGTCGCCGTGTGGATGAACTCGATGACGGCCGACAGGGTGTAGCACTTGTCCCCCCGGTAGCCGCACAGCTCGGAGCAGATCAGGAGCAGTAGCGGTCGGAACCTTTTCCCGCCCCCGCCGATGAGGTGTTTGCCGATCTCCGGAATGAGGTCGATCTCGGAGCGGAGGTGGAGATCCATGCGCGCTTCCACGCGCTGAAGATCTTCGGCATAGCGTTGAAACACGTCCTGCATCTGCATGAGAAGCACCTTTCTGACTGGATGGCGGCGACTATAAAGGATCGGCCGGGGATTGTCAAACGATATGCCGTTCCGCTCACCGAAGGCGCGGGTCGAGGGAATCGCGAATGCCCTCGCCCAGCAGATTGTAGCCGAGGACGGTGATCAGGATGGCCAGTCCGGGATAGAGGGAGAGCCACCAGGCGATGTCGATGTTGTCCTTGCCCGCCGTCAGGATGTTCCCCCAGCTCGGCGTCGGCGGCTGGACGCCGATCCCGAGGAAGCTCAGCGCGGATTCGGTCAGGATCGCCCCGGCGACGCCCAGCGTCGTGGCCACCAGGACGGAGGCCATGGCGTTGGGCAGGATGTGGGCGAAGATGATCCGAAGGTCGCCGGCGCCGATGACGCGGGCCGCCGCGACGAAGTCCCGCTCCTTCAGCGAGATGAAGTCGGCGCGGACCAGGCGCGTGATGCCCATCCAGCCCGTCAGGCCGATGACGATCATGATGTTCCAGATGGACGGTTCGAGGATGGCGATGACGGCGAGGATGAGAAAGAAGGTGGGGAAGCAGAGCATGATGTCCACGAACCGCATGATGACGGCGTCGACCCAGCGGCCGTAGTATCCGGACAGGGCCCCCAGGATCGTCCCGATCAGCATGGCGATTCCCGTGGCCACGAATCCCACCTTCAGCGAAATCCGGGATCCCCAGATCATCCGCGAGAGGACATCCCGGCCCAACTGATCCGTGCCGAAGGGATGGGCCGCCGACGGCGGCGCCAGCACCAGCTTCAGGTCGATGGCGCTCGGGTCGTAGGGGGCGATCCAGGGCGCGAGCAGGGAAACGGCGAACAGCGCCAGAACGACGATGCTGCCGGCCACGGCGATCTTGTTTTTCAGGAATCGCTCCCGGAAGTCCGCAAACATGGCTACGACACCCGGATCCGCGGATCGGCGACGGCGTAGGAGACGTCGGCGATCAGGTTGCCCAGCAGGGTCAGGACCGCGCCGATGAAGAGGATGCCCATCACGACGGGATAGTCCCGGGCCATGACGGACATGTAGAAAAGCTGGCCCATGCCCGGGATCGCGAAAATCGTTTCAAAGATCACGCTTCCCCCGATGAGCCCGGGGATGGAAAGGCCCAGGATGGTGATGACGGGCAGCAGGGCGTTTCTCAGGGCGTGCTTGTAAATGACCGTCCGTTCGCTCAGGCCCTTGGCGCGGGCCGTCATGATGTAATCCTGGCGGATGACCTCCAGCATGTTGGACCGCATGTAGCGGGAGAGACCGGCCAGCCCGCCGAACGCCGACAGGAGGACCGGCAGGATCAGGTGCCGAAGGAAGTCCCAGAAGGCCGCGCCCGGCGGGAGGTACTCGTAATTCAGGGAGCGGATGCCCGAGATGGGCAGCCAGTTCAGGTTGACGCCGAAGAAGATCATGAGCAGCAGGGCCAGCCAGAACGTGGGAACGGCGAAGCCCACGAAGACGAAGACGCCGGTCGCCTTGTCGAAGAGCGAGTCCTGGTGAACCGCGGACAGGACGCCGATGGGAATCGCGATGGCGAGAATGAGGATCATGGACAGGACGTTGAGGAGGATGGTGATGGGAAGCCGCTCCATGATCTTGTCCGCCACCGGCCGGCTGTCCGGGGAGAAGGATTTGCCCAAGTCCAAGACGGCCAGCTTCTTGACCCAGGACCAGTACTGCACGTGAAGGGGCTTGTCCAGCTCGTAGAGGGCGCGCAGGCGCTCCTTGGCTTCCGCCGATGCCCGCGGGTTCATCTGGGTCTGCAGGTCCGTCGGAGAACCGGGCGCCAGGTGCATGACGGAAAAGCAGATGACGGTGATCCCGATCAGGAGCGGGACCATGAAGAGAAGCCGTTTGAGGGTGTACTGAAGCATCTCTCCGCCCGCCTCAGAAATCCGCCAGAAGCCCCGTGGCCTGGAGGTTTTCCACGTTCCGCCACAGGTCCTTTTCCGAGTGGGCCTCGACGGTAACGATCGGACGCAGTCCCCGGTCCCGAAGGTATTTGAGGAAGACCGGGAAGGGGAAGTTCCCCTCGCCGACGGGCAGGTGCTCGTCACTTGCACCGTGGTTGTCGTGGATGTGTAGCTGGCCGATGAAGGGGCCCATCCGCTCCAGCCACTCCTCCAGCGGGGCCCGCGAAAAGGCGTTGAAATGGCCGGTGTCGAAGCAGAAGCGGATGTGGGGCGAGTCCAGGGCCGTCAGCAGGCGGTGCAACTGCCGCGGCTCCCGCTCGTAGATGTTTTCCAGGGCGATCCGGGCGCCCATGTCCGCGGCGACGCCGGCGAAGCGCTTCCAGGTGTCCACGCTGTTCTGAAGCCACTCCTCCTCCGTCGAAACGTAGTAGCGCTCGTCGAAGGACGGATGGCAGACGATCGA
>JAXDBM010000084.1:0-10877 GCA_034678725.1 Syntrophales bacterium
TTCGAGGTGGCCCTCCACCAGTTGAGCGGCATGGGCAGCGCGGCCGCGCCGGGGCCGCTGCGCTCCGCGCTCTTCGGCCTCGATGTCCTCGACAGGATCGAGTTCGTGGAGATGAAGAACCTCTACCGGGTCGTCGTCCCGGGCCGGCTCGACGTCACCCTGCCCGCCGACCGCGCAGGCGCCGTCCGGGCGCTTCAGGAGCGATTTCCGGACGAGGGGGAGGCCATTCAGTCCTTCTTCAGCCTCGTCTACGATTATTTCAACCAGTTCATCGCGATCTATTTTTTCAGGGACCCCGAGGTCTCCCGGGAGAAATACCCTCTCTACTTCAAATATGCTCTAACCCCCGCGCAGGAGGTCCTCGACAGCCATTTTAAAGACCCCCTTCTCAAGTTGGCCCTGGGCGCGTACTGGTGCTACATCGGCGTGCCGCCCCGCCTCCTGCCCTTCGGAGACCTGGCCGCCCTTCTCTTCGCCTACATCGAGTTCAAGCCCTGCCACATCAAGGGCGGATCCCAGGCGCTCTCCAACGCCCTCGTCGACGCCTTCATCCGCAACGGCGGCGAGGTCCGCTTCAACTGCCCCGCCGCGAAGATCACCGTGGCGGACGGCCGGGTCTCCGGCGTCGTCACCGCGGCCGGAGAGGCGATTCCCGCGAAGTGTGTCATCTCCAACGCCTCCACGCCGACTACCTTCACGGAGCTGATCGATCGGAAGGACTGCCCGCCGGGCCCGCTGGCGACCATGACCGGAATGACCGTGGGGCCGTCGGTCGTCTGCCTCTACGCGGGGCTCGACTGCCCGCCCGAGGCCCTGGGCATTCGTGATGAGACGAACTTCCTCTGCGCGCACACGGACATGGAGCGCGCCTTCGCCGGTTACCGGTCCATCGACGAGCCGCCCGGAATGGTGCTGCTCACCTGCTTCAACATCTCCGACCCCGAAGCCTCGCCCCCGGGGACGTCCCAGGTCGCCATCGTGGACCTGAAATACGCCGACCCGTGGCTGGCCGTCCCGCCGGACCGCTACGCGGCGGAGAAGTACCGCTACGCCGAGGGGCTCCTGGACATCGCCGAGTCGCACTATCCCGGCTTCCGGTCGCACATCGAGGAGATCGAGGTCTCCACACCGCTGACGCACCTGCGCTACCTGAACCACCCCGGCGGGGCGATCTACGGCTTCGACCAGTACCCCAAGGACAGCCGGATCTTCCAGCCCCTGAAGCCGGATCTTCCCGGCCTGTACTGCGCCGGGGCGTGGGCGGGCGAGGGCGGGTTCCAGCCGACGCTGATGGCCGGGGCCGCGACGGCCCGCGCGGCCGTAAAGTACATTCGGGGAAAGTGAGGCGAAGGTATGAGCGCAAAGGACTTCATTCGGGACATCGACGGCTACGAGGCGCTCCAGAGGGAGATCACCGTCAGCCGGAAGTACGGCCTCGATCCTGCCGCCGAAAGGGGCAAATGGGCCCGGGCCGTCAATCTGCTCCACCCCGACCGCCTCGCGCTCCGGGTGAGCGAGATCATCGACGAGACGCCAACGGCCAAAACGCTGCGCCTCGTCTTGGTCGACGGCTGGCTGCCGCCCTTTCAGGCGGGGCAGTACATTAATGTCTTCGTGGAGGCGGGCGGCGTCCGGACGAGCCGGCCCTACAGCATCTCCTCGTCGCCCCGCCAGCGGGCCTACTACGACATCACCATCCGCCGGGTGGAGGATGGTTTCGTCTCGAATGTCCTGCTGGACGGGACGCGGATCGGGGACACGCTGGAGGCCGCATCCCCGGCGGGGAGTTTCCACTTCAACCCCCTCTTCCACAGTCCGGACATGGTCTGCCTGGCCGGCGGGAGCGGCATCACCCCCTTCATGAGCATGATCCGCGAGATCGCCGAGGCGGGCCTCGACCGGCGCCTGACGCTCCTCTACGGGAGCCGGAGCGAGGTCGACATCATCTTCGCTCAAGAGCTCGAAGGAATCGCAGCGCGTCACGGGAACATCCGCTATGTGCCGGTCATCTCCGATCCGGGGGCGGGCTGCCGCCACCGGACCGGCTTCCTCACCGCCGACCTGATCCGGGAGGTCCTGGGCGACACGGGCGGCCGGACCTTCTACCTCTGCGGCCCCGCCGAGATGTACGCCTTCTGCCTGCCGGAGCTGGAGAAGCTGGGCATTCCCCGCAGATGGTTGCGGCGGGAGATGTACGGCCCGCCGAAGGACGTCACGGCGGACCCGGCTTGGCCCGCAGATGTTCCGGCCGACCGGTCATTCGAGGTTGCAATCCGGGGCAGGAAAAAGATCCCCGCTCGTGCCGGAGAGCCGCTGCTGGTTGCCCTGGAGCGCGCCGGCATCGTCGTCCCGGCCCAGTGCCGGTCCGGAGAGTGTAGCCTCTGCCGGGTGAAGCTCCTGGGCGGCAGGGTCTTCCAGCCCCAGGGGGTGCTGCTCCGCAAGTCGGACCGGGAATTCGGCTACATCCACTCCTGCATGGCCTGGCCGATCTCGGACCTGGAGATCATGGTCTGAGGGGCGTCTACCGAGGTGGTACTGTCCTGAACGAGCACATGAACCACCATATCTTGTGGTCAGGCTTGTAAGGGCCCACCACTGAACGGCACGCTTGCTATGACGGCGAAGACTCTTTCGCCACAGGGATGATTTCGAGAATTGAGCGATCAGCTCACACCCCGCTGGAAACGTAAAATCATCATAGATATAAACTTCTTACACGATCTAGAGTCGAATTGTAAAGAATTCCAACACGGCAGGGGTGTGAATGTGCATCAAGATGGGGATTTAAAGGTGTTTATTGAGGCGGCTGAAGAGTCGTTAACCGGATGACGTTCCGGCTGACGACGTTTTCGAAGTCTTCTTCGCAAAGCCCGAGGTTCCGGACCTTCAGCAGTTCGTGCCTCGGGTTTCCGAAGGGGAAGTCGCTTCCGAAAAGCAGCCGTTCGCTGCCGTACCGCTCCAGGAACTGCGCCATCTCGCCGCTCGAGGCCAGCGCCGTGTCGGCGTAGACGGTCCCATCGTCCCAGACGCCGGCGCGAAGCAGCGCCTGGAAACCGCCGTTCAACATCCCGAGATGCGGGATGATGATCGGGGTCCTCCCCCGAACCCGCCTGAGAAAATAGAGCGTGTTTTCAAAGGACTCCTCCAGCAGGATGGCGAGCCCGAGGCGGTACGCCTCCCGAAGGAATTCCTCGCAGCGGGGGTCTGCGTAGTTGTAGACGGGCTCGTACTCGTGGCGGTGCCACTTGATCCCCCGGTACCCCTTCCCCAACTCCTCCTTTTGAAAGTCGTTCCAGACGAAATAGTAGGCGATGAGGTTTGGTTCCCGCTCCTGCCGGTCCAGCAGATAGCGGTTGGCCCGCCGGCGGCATGCGACCCAGGCCGATGTGTCCACGAAATGGTAGTCGTATCGGTCGTAAATGTCCTCCACGGGTGCGAAAAGGCAGGCCCCCTGAATTCCCCCTTCCTGAAGGCGGCCTTGAACCTCCTCCCAGGGGAGGCTCACGTTCTGGACCCCGCAGTGCATGTGCGAGTCGATGATCGTGACGCTCACTTTCGCTCCTTCATGGGCATTCCCCCAGCCTGCGCCCGCTGACGTGCTGCCTGATTTTAAGCGGGCCCGCGTCCGGCCTCCGCATGGTCAGGCTGATGACGCCGTCGAACCGGACGCCCCGGTAGGTCATCCGGCCGCCGCCGTCCATCGATCCCTCCCCGGCCTCGCATTTCATCTTCCAGGAGACGCGGTCGCCCTCTATTTTCCTGTCCGTGACCCGGCAGGAACGGTCCTTCTGAAGGATCTGCGGGATCTGGCTTTCGTCCTTCAGGCAGTGCGTCCCGGTGGTGGGCGCCGCCTTGTTGGCGGGAACCCCGACGAGCTCCGTGCGGACCGAGATCTCCCACAGCCCCGGCCGGAAACCGGTTTCGGCCATCGCCGGGGCGGCCGGAGGCAACAGCGTGGAAAGGAGAATGGCGATCAGCCCCGGCCAAAATTTTGTCTTCATGCCTGCCTCCGCTTGCCGCCCATGATACGCATGGACCGGCCAAAAGGCAATCGAAAACGGCGCGGAAACGCCGCCAAAGGCGCTGCCGGGACAGGCGGCCATTATTGCGTTGACAGTCCGGGCCGATCTGAATATAGTCCGCATGCGACCCGTCGAAGGGCGGGGCCGCACCCTCGAACGCCAAATCAATTAAACTTGAATGCTTCACACATGGAAGGAGAAAAAGCCATGAAAGATCTGTTCCGTAGAATCGTCATTGCCCTGACGGTCCTCTGCCTGGCCCTGCCGGGCGCCGCCTGGGCGGCCAAGGAAGTCGTCCTCTACTCCTCGAACCCGCCCGAGGCCATCGACCTGGTGGGCAAGGGCTTCGAGAAGAAGACGGGCATCAAGGTCTCCACGGTGCGGCTCGGCACCGGCGAGGCAATGAAGCGCATCCAGGCCGAGAAGGACCGGCCGCTCTGCGACGTCTTCTGGAGCGGGGACGTGGCCGTCCTCGACGCGGCGAAGGAATTCTTCATGCCCTACCGCTCACCCCAGGCGAAGGTCCTGCCCGCCGGCTACATCGACAAGACCGACCGCTGGACGAGCACCAACACCCACGTCATGATCATCATGGTCAACAAGTCGCAGGTGAAGGAGGCCGACCGGCCGAAAGCCTGGAAGGACCTCCTCGATCCGAAGTGGAAGGGCAAGGTCGTTATGGCCAACCCCGAGAAGTCCGGCTCGGCCTACGCCCAGGCCTACGGGATCTGGAAGCTCTACGGCTGGGACGGCATCAAGAAACTCATCGCCAACGCCAAGGTCCTCGACAGCTCGAGCCTGATCTACAAGGGCGTCGCGGCGGGCGAGTACCCCGTGGGCATCACCATGGAATACGCCGCCCACCGCTACATCGCGGGGGGCGACAAGAACGTCGGCATCGTCTATCCTTCAGAAGGCGCCTTCCTCGCCCCGGAGGCGGCGGCGATCGTCAGGAACGCCCCGCACGCGGCGGAGGCGAAGCAGTTCTTCGACTACCTGCTCTCCAAGGAGGTCCAGGACGAGGTCTTCCGGCAGTTCTCACGCCGGCCGGCGCGCCCCGACGCGGCAACCGTCCAGGGGCTGCCCGCCCTCAGGAGCATCACGGTCCTGAAGTCCTTCGACCCCATGGAAGCCACGGCGAAGGAAAAGGAAATCCTCAAGCAGTGGAAGCAGATCATCCTGTCGAAATAGGGCCGGCATGAAGGTCGTCCTGAAGGGGATCAGCAAGATCTTCGGGAAGCTGCGGGCCGTCGACGGGGTGAGCCTTGAGATCGAGGACGGGGACTTCTTCACGCTCCTGGGCCCCAGCGGCTGCGGCAAGACGACGCTGCTGCGCGTCATCGCCGGCTTCTACCCGCCCGACGAGGGGGAGGTGTACTTCGGCGAGCGGCTCATGAACGACGTTCCCCCGCACCGGCGCGAGACGGGGATGGTCTTCCAGAACTACGCGCTCTTCCCCCACCTCAACGTCCGGGAGAACATCGCCTACGGGCTCCGGGTCCGCAAGGTTCCCGACGGGGAGATGGATGCGCGCATCGGGGATGTCATCCGGAGCGTGCGCCTTGACGGGCTCGAAAAGCGGTTCCCGGGCCAGCTCTCGGGCGGCCAGCAGCAGCGCGTTGCACTCGCCCGGGCGCTCGTGATCTCGCCGCAGATCCTGCTCATGGACGAGCCCCTGTCCAATCTGGACGCCAAGCTGCGCGTGGCCATGCGGGAGGAGATCCGCCGCATCCAGAAGGACCTCCGGATCACGACGATCTACGTGACCCACGACCAGGAGGAAGCCATGGCCGTCTCGGACCGCATCGCCATCCTCAACCTGGGAAAACTGGAGCAGCTCGGCGCCCCCGATGAGATCTACTTTAATCCGTGCAGCCGCTTTGCCGCCGAGTTCATGGGCGGGAGCAACATCCTCGAACTCACGGCTTTGGGCTACGACGAGGCGTCCTCGCGGCTTCGCGCCGAGTCGGGCGGGGAGCCCCTGACGCTCTGTATCCCGAGACCCGCCGGGGAGCGGATCTGCCTCTCCGTGCGGCCCGAGTGGGTTCGGATCGTGGAGGATGGAGGGGACGACACGATCGAGGGGACGGTGGAGAGCACGACCTTCCTCGGCGCGCTGGTCCGCTACCGCGTCCGCGCCCTGGGCGGGCAGAGCCTCATGATCGAGGTCCACAACCCCCGCTCGCGGGACATCCGCCGGGAAGGCGATCCCATCCGCTTCCGCTTCGACGCGGAGCGGCTCGTGATGCTGGGGAACTGAGGATGGCCGGGCCCTTGCGGCGACACCTGAACGTGTGGAACGGCGTCCTCCTCCTGTCCTTCGCCGTCATTTTCATCGGCGTCCTCTACCCGATGTTCTTCATCTTCCGGGCGAGCTTCGTCAGCCCCGAGACGGGCGGCTGGTCCCTGGAGAGCTACCGGGCCATCTTCCAGTACCCCTTCTACCTGCGCTGCCTCAAGAACAGCCTCTTTGTGAGCGTCCTGGCCACGGCGCTCTCCATGCTCATCGGCGTCCCCTTCGCCTTCTTCCTGTCGCGATACGAGATCCCGGGGAAGAACGTCATCAAGACGCTCGCCACGCTGCCCCTGATCCTGCCCACGTTCATCGGGGCCGAGGCCTGGCTCCTGCTGGCGGGACGGAACGGGCTCTTCTTCAACCTCTTCCAGAAGGCGGGGATCGAGATCCCGAGCATCTACGGGTGGAAGGGGATCGTGCTGGTCTTCACGCTTCAGTTCTTCCCCTACATCTTCCTGATGGTCTCGGCGGCCATCAACTCCATCGACCGCTCCCTCGAGGAGGCAGCGACCAACCTGGGCGCCGGGCGGCTGCGGGTCTTCTTCACCGTCACCGTCCCCGTGGTCACGCCGGCCGTCCTCTCCGGGGCGCTGATCGTCTTCTACCTCTGCATCGAGAACTTCGGCGTGCCCATCCTGATCGGCGAGGACTTCCGGGTGCTCTCCGTGCAGGCCTACAACGAGTTCATCAGCGAGATGGGCGGCAACCCCGCCATGGCGGGCGCGCTGAGCACGGTGCTGCTCGTCATCACGATGGGCCTCACGATCCTCCAGAAGTACTGGGTGGAGCGCAAGAGCTACGCCATGTCCGCCGTCCGCAGGCCGGAGGTCGCGCGCGCCGGGCGGCTGCCGACGCTCCTCATGTGGCTCTTCTGCGCCGGGATCGTCTTCGTGGCCCTGTTCCCCTTCGCCGTCGTCATGATCTCCTCCGTCACGAAGACCTCGGGCCCCGTCATGTACTACGGCCAGTTCAGCCTGGACAACTTCATCCGGGCCTTCACCATCGCCCCGCGCCCCATCGTGAACTCCTTCTTCCTGGCCACGGTCTCCACCCTCGTGGGGATCGTCTTCGGCCTGCTGGTGAGCTACCTGCTGGTGCGGCGGCGGGGGAAGCTGAGCTACCTGCTGGACGCCCTGGTCATGCTGCCGCTGGCCATCGCGGGGACTGTGCAGGGGATCGCGCTCGCGGCGACGTACAATACGGGCTTCATCGTGCTCACGGGCACCTGGATGATCCTGGCCCTGGCCTACTTCATCCGCAAGGTCCCCTTCTCCATCAAGACGACGTCGTCCCTGCTGGAGCAGATCGACAAGTCCGTCGAGGAGGCCTCGATCAACCTGGGAGTGCCCCCGTTCCGGTCCTTTCTCAAGGTGGTGGTGCCCACCATGCTCCCGGGGATCGTTGCCGGGGCGATCATCATGTGGGTGACGACGCTCGCGGAACTCAGCTCGACAATCGTTTTGTACTACGGACCCTGGGCGACGATGACCGTGGAGATCTTCCAGCGGATGGGTAGCGGCGAGTTTGGGCCTGCCTCGGCCTATGCCACCATTCTCATCGTCTCCGTGCTTGTGCCGTTGTTTTTCCTGCAGCGCTATCTGGGCCGGGACCTCACGACCGCACTGTAGCGCGGCTGAGGTGGGTGCGTGGGGTGCAAACATTCGGCGCGGGGAGTTGAAGCTCCCGGGCACGAGGGATCCGGCAATGGCTTTGGCACGGCGGGCCGGCCCCGTTTGGCCTCGAAGGCGGAATTCAACTCCGAACGGACAGGCATGGATCAGGATATCCCGATGCGCATCGCAGTTTTTTCCGACACACACGGCAACCGAAGGGACATGCGAGAGGCCGTTCTAAGCTTCTTGCCTTTGGATTTGATCATCCACCTCGGCGACGGCGTCCGCGACGGCATTCGGGTGGCGCTGGAGGCGACGATCCCCTTTCACGGGGTGCGCGGGAACGAGGATTACGGGACGGACCTCCCCGACGTGGCCCTGGTGGAAGCGGAGAACTGGCAGTTCCTCCTGGCGCACGGCCATCAAATGAACATCAATCCCTACCACCCGAAAGAAGTCTGGAAACAGGACCTTCGGGACATGGCGGCCTGGGCGAAGGGGAAGCGGGCGGAGGCGCTCCTTTTCGGGCATGCCCACACCCCCGTGCTGCAGCGGGAGAATGGGATCGTCCTGTGCAACCCCGGCGACCAGTACATCGGCTCCGCCGCCGGCCCGTCGTTCGCCTTCATCGAGGCGGAAGCCGCCGCCATCCGGTTTCGAATCTTCAGAAAAAGCCCGAACGGGGATTGGGGCCTCCTGGCGGAACTCGGGCAGGAACGCACCGGAATGGACGCCTGAGTGCCCTTCTTTTTGTGGGGGGCAGGGCCGGAAACGGCGGAAACAAAAAAGCCAGATGGCATCCGGCTTGAATCGTCTATTTTATCGTCATGATCTGCCTCTTGACCGTTTGGCTTTAATCCTTTTGGCGGCCATCGGCAGCTTTTCCCCCATGAGCTTGCTTTTCCGATTGACCCATTGACTCCTGGGTATTTTCAAGACGATGCATTTGTCTTCCCTGCGCTTTTCCATGATGATATCCCCCTATGTCGGAATACTGATTGACACATCTGCGAAGCATTGAGTCTTGAAAGCGAAATCACCCCCTGTCCGGTCGTGAGGAAAAATATAAACCCCTCGAAGGGAAGCCGTCGTCCGCTTGAGGGGTTTTCAGAGGGAGCCGCCGATGCCGTCTTGTCTTTTACTGGAGTCAATCTGCTCAAAGTCTTGGCCTGCAAACGGGCGATTCCAATCGCCATTCAGGCCCTGCGCTTCTTTTCTCAATTCATCTCCAGTGAACTGACTCATTACGGGCATCGCAGCATCCCATCTACAATCTTAATTTATTCATGGCGAAAAAATTGTCAAGTGGCGCAAGGGCCGCTTCGGCAGGGTGCATCCGAAGCATGCTTTCCTTTTGATATCTTTTGGGAAATTAATCGAAAGGCGAGCGTTGTTCGGCTGGAGAGAAAGCAAGTGGCCCACGGGGCGAACCCTTGCCCCGGAGGGAAGCCCTGTGCCCCCGGAGCGGAACAGGAAGTTGGCCGAAAACAGACAACCATCTGTATTTGCATGGCAGTCCCGCGGAGAGGTGAAAACCGGTTTCATGCGTGAGAGCAGGCTGACGGCCATCTATCTTGGATAAATGTCAGGAAAGCCCATAAGCGTACATTTTATGGTTGAATAATCTTGCATAATTGAGATATTTGAAATCCAAAGTCTCCCGCGATTTTGATCCATTGACTTCTATCGGACATCCTCACGACAAATTTTGGCAAAGGAGATAACATGCCATTCAAGATGTTGCCCGGCAAATTCTACAGAATGCCCGTAAATTTCGGTCAAAGCCTCGGGCCGAGACAGCGGGGTTCGGACCAGGTGCTTTTTAGTGAACATGGCCCCAAAGCCACGAATATTGCAGTTTATTTTCGGACAAACAAGAAGAAACTGGAAGCCTTGCTTCCGGAGCGGTTTGTGATGGCGTCTGATCCGATCGCCTGCGTGCGGGCCACATACCTCAAGGAAATACCCTGGCTGGCCGGACGTGGATATAATCACATGGGTCTTACCATTCCCGCCACTTTCAAGGGGAAAAAAGATCTCGTTACGGGGGAATATTTGACGGTACTTTGGGAGAATCTCTGCGATCCGATCATTACAGGACGGGAAGATTTGGGATATCCCAAAATTTATTGTGAGTTGCCGGAGCCTGTTCTTCATGCGGGAAAGATGCACTGTACTGCATCCTGGTTGGGTTTTAAATTCATGGACTTGCACATCTCCAATTTGCGGGAAGCCACTGCGAAAGAAATCGGCCAATTCAGCAATCCCGAATCCGAGGGAGTCCTCACATACAAGTACATGCCGCGTACAGGGGAGTGGGGAACGGCTGATACGGAATATGTAACATTAACGCCATTTAAGGACCCTTACAAAAAAGTGACCGAATTATGGATGGGTGATGGATCGGTCCAATTTCACAAGGCGACCTGGGAAGAGTTACCCACGCTCTATAATATTGTAAATGTCCTCAGTGCGCTGAAAGCCACGGAATGGCTGGGAATCACCATTGTAAAAACAGTCGGGGCAAAGGATTATAGTGATCAACGGATCCTGATGTGACGATTCCGAAACAGCCAAAATCATCCTGGCGACCGAACCGATCCTGAAAAAACTCGATTCACCAGCCGACTGAAAGAAGAACGAAAGCCCATCTTGAAATCCAGGCCCAGCCGGGACCGGATTCCGATCGTTTCGTTCAACCATTTTTAAAGGATCATTCACATCCATCCGTCATTGAGTCCGATATTTTTCTCATCACTCAGCGTCTGAATTAATTTATCTTCAATAAATACAATTATATAGGATCTATTTTATTCTGACCGGAAGAAATTGGCACGCTTTCCGCATAGGTATAGGTCAAACCAAACCAAAAACTCCAAAGGAGACGGATCATGAAAAAGACAATCGGAACGATGGCAGTGGCGGCAACGGTGGTTCTTCTGACGG
>JAXDBM010000085.1:0-8155 GCA_034678725.1 Syntrophales bacterium
TTGTCGCCTTGCCGGTTCTCATCATGCTCCTTCTCGGGTTCGCGCCGGAAACGGCTCTGGCCGAAAAAATCCCCCGGGACATCCAAGCAAAGATCACGGAGGCAAGGGTCCCTTTCATCTTGAATGAGGGCCAGACGGATGGTCAGGTCTGTTTTTTTACAAAGACTGTCAGCGGCGGCGTTTATGTCACCGGTCAGGGACAGATCGTATACGAACTGCCGGCAGGAAAAGAAGCAAAGACCCGGGGCTGGGTTTTGGTGGAAGAGAACCTGGACCGTCTGCCGGCGAAAGAGATCCGTGGGGAAGAAAGATCGGAAACCCTGGTCAGTTTCTTCATCGGCGATGATCCGGCAAAATGGAAAAGAGGACTTCCGACCTATCAAATGGTCAACCTGGGTGAGGTCTACAAAGGGATACGGTTAAGGCTTCTGGCCTGTGGGGGCAGCGTGGAGAAATTGTATCACGTTTCTCCGGGCGGCGACCCTGCGGCGATTCGGGTGGCGATCCACGGGGCCGAATCGTTGAAGGTGAACGATCGAGGGGAGCTGGAGGTTGGAACCGGCAACGGGCCGGTGGTCTTCAGCCGTCCCAGGGCCTTTCAACGGGCCGGCAACGAGCAGGAGCCCGTGGAGGCGTCCTACGATGTCGCCGGGAACAGTTATGGCTTCAAGGTCGCGAGCTACGACACGAAGAGGGAGCTGATCATCGATCCTCTGATCCAGTCCACCTATCTCGGGGGTTCTCTGGGGGACAGCGCCGAGGCCATTGCTGTTTCCGGAGGGAACGTCTATGTGGTCGGATACACCTCTTCAACCAATTTCCCAGGGACGGCCGGAGGATTTCAGCCTGGCCTTGGAGGCAAATACGACGCCTTCGTGGCCAAATTCGACAGCAGCCTGACGCAGCTCATCCAGTCCACCTACCTGGGCGGGAGCGACGACGATTTTGCCAATTCCGTGTTCATTTCCGAAGGGAGCATCTATGTGGCGGGGAGCACCAAGTCAGCAAATTTTCCCGGAACGTCCGCAGGCGCCCAGCCTGCTTATAAAAATCAGGCAGATGGCTTCGTGTCTAAATTCAGCGGCGACCTGACAACGGCCGCAACGCTTCAGTCCACCTATCTCGGGGGAAGCGGCAATGACTATGCCACCTTTGTGGCGGTTTCGGAAGGGTACGTCTATGTGGGCGGGAGTACCGAGTCAACCGATTTTCCCAAGACAGCGGGGGGAGCCCAGACTGTCCGTCATGAATATGTTGATGGCTTTGTAACGAAATTGAACGGCGCCTTGACCTCATTTGTCCAATCCACCTACCTCGGCGGAAACAGCACGGAAGGCGTCCATTCCCTGGTTTGCGCGGGAGGGAATGTCTATGCAACCGGTTATACCTTATCGACTGATTTCCCCGGAACCGCAGGTGGCGCCCAGCCTGCAATTGGTGGCGAAATGGATGCCTTCGCATCCAAATTGAGTTCCGACTTGAAACAGATCCTCCAATCCACTTACGTTGGCGGAAACGGCGTTGACAATGCCTTCTCCGTTGCCTATTACGGCGGGAATCTCTATCTGGCCGGAAATACCGATTCCATCAATTTTCCAGGAACTGCTGAAGGCGCCCAGCCGACAGCCGGCGGGAATGGCGATGGCTTTGCTGCCCTTTTGAATGCCGACCTGACACAGATTGTCCGCTCTACCTACCTCGGCGGAACCGGCTATGATGCAGCCGGCCAAATCGTGCTTTCAGGGAATGTCTATGTGGCCGGATACACCCTATCGGAAAATTTCCCCGGGACGGTCGACGGCGCCCAGCCCGCATACGCGGGAAGCGGCGATGCCTTTGTGTCCAAATTGAGCAGTGACCTGAAGCAACTCGTCCAGTCCACTTACCTTGGAGGGGACGCTAATGACTGGAATCCTGCCATCGCGGTCTCCGGGGGGAATGTCTATGTGGCAGGAAATACGAGTTCAGACAGTTTCCCCAAGGTTGCCGGTGGGGCTCAACCCGCAAGGGGAGGAGGAACCCAGGATGCTTTTGTGTCTCTTCTGACGACCAGCCTCAGGGGGTCTTCAGGAAAAGGACATCCATGGCTGTTGCTGCTTTTGGGCAATTGAATCCGGTATCCGGCCCTGTCTGAAAAAAGATAATCCCCGGCAAGATTACGTTGAAATTGACACCTGAAAAAGTTCCGATGAGCTTGATATCACTGTTTGTCCTTCTATCGCTGTTTTTCTGTAACGTAGCAGGTGCGGAGGTTTACGACGACTTCAACAGCGGATCGATCGAAGCCGCGAAATGGATGATCCGCAATGTTTTGCGCGATGCTCCGGGCCTCTTCACGCAAGCCGGCGGCCGTTTGCTTTTTTCCTGTGACAGGGATACCGGTGAGAGCCTGGTATCGACAAGGTCTTTCACGGCCGGCTTCTTCAGAATCGCATTCCACGACTTTCGCTCGACCAATAACTCCCCGCCCGCGCAAGGCAAAGGTTCGTTTGCCGCGATCGGTCTTGGACCGAGAAGCAATTATGTGAGGATGCTGCGGGGCAGAGTCAGTACCGGGGGGTATATGGAAGTCGCCCCTGACGCTCTTCATCAGCGGATATCCGGGCGCGAGCGGCCAAACTTCTTTTGCGGTGGACAACCTCGAATACCTGCCGCTGCCGTTGCCGCCCGGCCTGATTCCTGATTGACAAAGGAAATCAGTTGCATTTATATTTCAGTCAGCGAACGTTGTTTTTAATATCTTCCCTTTCTTCCGACCGTTAAGGCATTCCCGCTCCGGGGATCGCTCGACATAACCAGGATTCTTTCACCATTGAACATTGACGGAGATGCCTCTGCATGATGCCGTGATTGCGCATATCGATTTGCAGGTGGAATCCCGTTGCCTCATTGAAGAATGCTACCGAAAGGAGAGTGGATTCGGTAATTCGATCTCGGGTTCCTGTAAGATGCCAAAAGTTGGGTAAGCAAGTGTGAGGGTCCGTTTATTTGGTAGTTGCCATCAGGATTGGGTGGCCGTTTCGTGACGCCCAACTCACAAAGGAGGTGAATTCCATGAGAAAAAGGATGGCGGGAATGATTTGGATTGCGGCCGTCTGCTGCCTGTTTGCGGCCTTGCCGGGCTCCGCCTGCGCCGCAGGCCTGACCATCGGCGACGGCATCATTGTCGGAGTCGAAGGAGGGAATTCGATCTCCCTGGGGTGTCAGAGTCTGGTCATAGAAGACGGGGGAGGC
The DNA here is from genome assembly GCA_034678725.1 of Syntrophales bacterium. Lineage (GTDB taxonomy): Bacteria > Desulfobacterota > Syntrophia > Syntrophales > Fen-1087 > JAXDBM01. The sequence continues at coordinate 3,235 of JAXDBM010000085.1, forward strand.
ATGTATCTTCTTGATACCGGTTTTGGTCCAGCGACGATTTATAAATGCGGGAGTGTCCAGGTCGAACCAGGAGGATTTTTGTATAAGGGGGGAGGTAAAATCATCCACAATTGCAGCATACCTCCGCAGATCATGCTCCTGCTGTTGGATTAGCAGGAGACAGATATGGCGTATTGATTTCGTTTAGAGCGCTTTGTGCAAAGAAGGGAGGTTCAGCAATGAAAATAAAGATATGGTGCCTCGCGGCTACATTGATCATGCTATATGTTTCGGGATGGAATGGCCTGGTTCAGGCCGGGGAGGTTTACGTCAACTTTCCTGATGCGGACTCCACTTTCAATGTGATTCGATATCCGAACAATCTTTTCCGGGTTCAGGGCAACGGTCGTGTCGGCATCGGAGCAGATGCGCCGGAAAGATTTCTTCATGTCAGGGGTGACGATTTTATATCCATGTTCGAGACGACTTCCCCCGCATCCCGTGCTCTGCTGGATCTGTACGCGCCTAATGTAGCCCCGGGCAATCTGTCGCGACTTTGCTGGCGAAGTAAGAACAGCGGCGGTTCTTCCAAGCAGTTCGGAGCTATTGACCTCATTTATGGTGACATAAACAGCGGCAGTGAAGACGCTCGCATGGCTTTCTCGACCATACAAGCCGGTGTCATGACCGAAGGGATGAAAATCGTGGGGAATACCGTCGGCATCGGCACCACCGATTCATCCTCATTTCCAAACGTGAATTATAGTCTGGATGTCAGAAAGAACAGCAGTACCTTATTTGTTGGCTTTTTCTCGAACGAGGACACCACGGGTACCGCCGGTGTTCTCCGGCTGCGTGTCGGAAGGGGCTATCCGCTTACAACAAATAAATTCATCGAGTTTGAATATGGCAACACCGGTGCAGATGTCGGCTCCATCACAGGCAACAACAGTGGCGGAGTCACCTACAACACTACCGGCGCGGACTTTGCCGAATACCTACCGCTTAAGGAACCGGGCGAGCAGGTCGAGGCCGGGGACATTGTCGGCCTTTTCGGCAGAGGCGTATCCAGGACAACCCTCGGAACTGACCGCATGCGGGTCATCTCTTCGGCTCCCGCGCTGCTGGGCAACACTCCTCCAAAGGATCAGATAGAAAACTATCGTAAAGTGGCCTTTATCGGCCAGGTCCCGGTCAAGGTCCGGGGAATTGTGCGGGCGGGCGACTACGTGGTCCCCTCGGGTCTGCATGACGGGATCGGCGTGGCCGTGGCCCCGGAGAAGCTGCGCCCCGCCCAGTATGGTCAGGTCGTAGGCGTGGCCTCGGGATCCTCCACGGAAGAATCCGTGAAGCTGGTCGTCATCGAGGTGGGGCTGCACACGGCCGCCAAACAGCTCGCCGATCTCCATGAACAGAAGGACCGGCAGATCTCAGACCTGGTTCAGGCCACCCGGGCACTTCAGGCCCGTCTGGAGGCGCTGGAAAAGGCTGTCAGCAGGATAAATCCCGAGCCCAGCCTGGCCTCACTCCGCAAATCAAATTGACATGCAGTAAAGACTCTTTTATAGTCTGCACGTGCCGGAAACACAGATCAAAACCATCTTGATTTTGGCAGCAAGCGATCATGGTGAAAAAAGAAATCATCAAAATCATCAGAAACAGCAAACCTGAAATGGAATCCCAATACGGGGTTCGGCGGATTGGTTTGTTTGGTTCTTATGTTCGGGAGAGCCAGAGCAAGAAAAGTGATATCGATATCCTTGTTGGTTTCAACCGCGACATTGATCTGTTCGATTTCTTGGACCTGCGCGAATACCTTGAAAATCGGCTTCACATCAAGGTTGATCTGGTTATGGAGTCCGCTCTCAAGCCCGCCATTTGCAAACGAATCTTGTCCGAGGTCGAATATGTCTGAAGAAAGGGAGGTCTCCGATTATATCGACGATATTGTCAGTGCGATTGCCGATGTAGAGGAGTTCACCCGTGGAATGTCTTACGATATATTTACAGCTGATAGGAAGACGCTCAGCGCCGTCATTCGAGCCTCGAAGTTCTCGGTGAAGCGGCCAAACACATACCCTCAACATTTCGGAAAAAACATCCCGACATCCCCTGGAGTAAGATGGCAGGGATGCGGGATGTTCTCATCCACGATTATATGGGGGTTGATTTGAAGACTGTTTGGAAGGTCCTGCAGAAGCGGTTGCCTGGGTTGAAACCCCTGCTCAAAGGATTAATCTCGACAAAGAAAGATTAAACGTAGGTCTCCCGTAAATTTAAGTACATCGCTCGTATGTCCTTGATCGGCATGGCAATTCGCTTTATTTTAGCTGGTGTGGTCCTGTTGGGATGGATCTGGATTTTCGGACCGCCCATGGTCCACCCCGCGGATTCGTCTGCCGTTCGCGGCGTGCCGCCGATCCGGCACTCCACGGCCCCAGATCACGCGCAGTCCGTTACGACAAGGATCTCCGCTGACGATTTCACATATCTGGGCGCCTTCCGCCTTCCCGGCCACCAGAAACCGCACCATGACTGCCAACATCCGGCCCGGGGCCCTGCCGGGAGTGTTGTTGCTGCTGTTGGATGAGTAACCGTACGAAAAGCGCTCCAAATGGCCATTGGGCGCACTGATCGTTTTTCCCTTGTTCACAAGGTGTTGCCCTGCTGCTTGTCATGCGGTGGCAGGACGATAAAGTTCAAATTTTGATACTCTTCGAACAGATGTGTACAGAGAGAAGGGCATTATGCGACCGTTAGACATCAGATGGCCAATCATTTTTCTCGTCATTGGAGTGCATGCGTTCTTCTCTGCCGGCAGCATGCATGCCGGAGATGAAAAAAGACCAAAGGCATGTCCGGCCATCCCCTTGCTGTTGCTGTCCGAAGGGGAGTTCGTCCTCTCCGCCCCCTATGCCGACGTGTCCGAATTCAAATGGATTTTTCCGGGATTCAGCGTTTCGGCTGATTCCGGAGCGCCATGGGGTTTTGCCCACCTGGGCTTGGACCTGATCGTTGCAAGCGGCAAGGCGCGGGTGATCGCGCCGGCCGACGGTATTGTCGAGAAAAAAGAACTATACCAGAATGAACATAATGGTCAGTATCAGGTCAATCTGCGCATCCGTTATGACAGCGAATTCGTCTACCACCTGCTGTTCGAACCACGGGCGAATACACAATTGCTTGGCGAGAAGCAATTCGACGCGATTATTACTCTTCAGGCTGGCCAGAAAGTGAAGCAGGGGGATTTTCTCGGCGAGATTCTCGACCTTTCAGGAGGTGACTACAGCTGCGGGGAGGCCACCGTACACTTCGATATCTGGAGGGGCACGGCAAACATCTGTCCCGCTCCCTATTTTTCGCCGGAGGCCTATGCCGGCATGCTTGGACTGGTCCAGGCCAAGTTTCCCGGAGCTGAACTCTGCTACCCTTGAAACGGGTAGTCGCAGACTCCGGCATCTCCTCCGCATCCGGGTTGTTCATCCGAAGAATTAACGGAGTTGTTTCCGGGAAATGGTTGACATATTATTGGCTTCCGGTTTATAAAAAAGCAAACTGGAGGGCAGACCTCAAACCATGGCATGCGGAAAAGGAGGAGGATGTTTCCGTGGCTATGCGTTGGCGGTCTCCAAAACCCGGACGGCCGGTCTGTCAGTGAACGAAAACGACGCCACAGCGCATCCGGGGTGTTATCCGCAACACCCGAGCCATGTTTAGCGTAGCTTTTCTCATAATCCATGTGTTTTGATTTGAAGAAATGGGGCGGGATGGAGGCTTGAATGCCGCATAAGCGTCAAAACTTCAACCTGATGCTGGGCCTAATCGTAACCGCTCTTTCCACCTTCGGGAATGCCGATCGAATCGTGTCCAAGGCATTTGCGGCCTCCGCGCCGATGGCCGTCACACTCAACAGCAGCCTGGCAGCGCCCTGGGGGCTTGCCTTCCTCCCCGATGGTCGGATGCTGGTGACGCAGAAGGGCGGCAGTTTGCTGATCCTGAGTAACGACGGCAAAACCATTCTGGCGTCGGTGAGCGGTTTGCCGGTTGTGGCGGCTTCCGGTCAGGGAGGCTTGCTGGATGTGGCGCTGGATCCGGATTTCAAGACCGACCCCTGGATCTACTGGACCTACGCAGAGCCCGGCAGCGGCAGTGAGGCGGGCCTTGCCGGGACGGCCGTTGCGCGCGGCCGTCTCGTCGGCAGCGACTTGCAGAACGTGGCCGTGATCTACCGTCAGGTCCCCAAGGTCAGCGGCGCCGGGCATTTCGGATCGCGTCTCGCCTTCCGGGGCGACAAAACCCTGTTCGTCACGCTCGGCGAGCGCCAGAAGGGGAGCCCGGCACAGGACCTCGCCACGACGCTCGGCAAGGTGATCCGCATCAACCGAGACGGGACCATCCCCCCGGACAACCCGGGCATCGGGGGCGCACGGCCGGAGATCTGGAGCTACGGACATCGCAACCCGCAAGGCGCGGCGATCCGCCCGGGCAGCAGCGAGCTGTGGATCAACGAGCACGGACCGCAGGGCGGGGATGAACTCAATCGCATCATTGCCGACGGCAACTATGGCTGGCCGCTGGTGAGCTACGGCTGCAACTATGGCGACCCCGTCGGCGACGCCTGCCGCATCGGCGGCGGCATCCACGCGCCGACCTACGTCGAGCCCGTCAGCTACTGGGTGCCCACCTCGATCGCGCCCGCCGGACTGCTGTTTTACACCGGCGGCGGTTTCCCGCAATGGAAGGGCAACGCCTTCATGGGGGCACTGGCCGGCGCCGCGCTCTGGCGTGTCGTTCTCAATGGAAACACGGAAGTCTCGCGCGAGCGTCTGTTCTCCGAACTGGGCGAGCGTATCCGGGATGTGGAGCAGGGACCGGATGGCTGGATCTATCTTCTCACCGACAGCGGAAAACTGATTCAGATCCGATCCGCAAAAACGTTGCC
>JAXDBM010000086.1:0-36527 GCA_034678725.1 Syntrophales bacterium
CGGCTGCGGCAGGGGAACCTTCGTTTCCGCGGCGGGCCTGGGAGCGGCGTCCATGACCGTCTTCCCCTTGTGGACGGCCGCGTAGGAAAGGCCCATGGAAGTGAACATGAACAGGACGGCAATCCCCGTCGTGAGCTTACCCAGGAAGCTGGTCGGGCCGCTGCTTCCGAAAACCGTCTGGCTCGAACCGCCGAAGGCGGCCCCCATGCTCGCGCCCTTCCCCGCCTGAAGCAGGATGACGAGGATCAGGACGATGCAGGCCACGATATGAACGATCGTTAAAATGATTTGCACGTTGAAAAACCCTTTCTATGATACTTGATATCTGACGATGGCGGCGAATGAATCCGCGTCCAGGCTGGCGCCACCCACCAGGGCGCCGTCAATGTCCCGCTGGGCCATGAGCCCGCCGATGTTTGCCGGGTTGACGCTCCCTCCGTAGAGGATGGGAATGCCGTCGGCCGGCGCGCCGCAGCCCGCGGCAACCCGCCGGATGAATGCATGCGCCTCCTGCGCCTGCTCCGGCGTCGCCGTCCTGCCGGTGCCGATCGCCCAGACCGGCTCGTAGGCGATCACCAGTCTCTTCATATCATCCGCGGCGATCGGATTCAATCCCTCTTTTATCTGCCGTTCGACGACCGCAAAGGTCCGTCCTGCATCGCGCTCCGCCAGGGTCTCACCGATGCAGAAAATGGGCGTGAGGCCGGAACCGACGGCCGCTCTGAGCTTGGCGCCGATCGTTGCGTCCTGCTCGCCGAAGAGCGTCCGGCGCTCCGAATGGCCGACGATCACGTGGGTGCAGCCGCAGTCGGACAGCATGCGGGCCGAGATCTCCCCCGTGCAGGCCCCTTCCGGCCGGTCGGACAGGTTCTGGGCCGCCAGCCGGATGTTCGACCCCTTCAGCACCCCCCCTACCGGGTACAGTGACGTGAACGGGGGCGCGATGACCACGTCCCGGTCCCGGACGTCGCGGATGGCCTCCTTCAGCCGCTCCACATAGTCGAGGGACTCCAGGATGGTCTTGAACATCTTCCAGTTGCCGGCAATCAGCGGTCGGATCATGCGCCGGGTTTTCCTACAGCCGCTTCCCGATGTAGAGCGCCAGGTCCCGCATCCGGCAGGCGTAGCCGCTCTCGTTGTCGTACCAGGAGAACACCTTCACGAAGGTGCCGTCCATTACGCTGGTCAAAGGGGCGTCGACGATGGAGGAATAGGGGCTGCTCGTGAAGTCCACGGAGACGAGTTCCTCCTCGCAGAAGGCCATGATCCCCTTCAGACCGCCCTCGGAGGCCGCCTTCAGGGCGCCGTTCACGTCGGCGACGGTGACGGGCCGCCCGAGCTCGACTGCCAGGTCCACTAGGGAAACGTTGGCGGTGGGCACTCGCAGGGCCACGCCGTTGAGTTTCCCCTTCAGTTCCGGGATGACCTCCCCGACGGCCGTCGCCGCGCCGGTCGACGTGGGGACGATGGAGAGTGCGGCCGCCCTGGCCCTTCTCAGGTCTTTGTGGGAACCGTCCAGGAGCCGCTGGTCCATTGTGTAGGCATGGACCGTCGTCATCAGCCCCCGCACGATCCCGAAGCTCTCGTGCAGGACCTTGGCCACCGGCGCCAGGCAGTTGGTGGTGCAGGAGGCGTTGGAGACGATGTGGTGCTTCTTCGGGTCGTAGGCGCCCTCGTTGACCCCCATGACGAACGTTCCGTCCACGCCCTTGCCGGGGACCGCCAGAATCACCTTTTTGGCGCCCGCCCGAATGTGCGAGGAAAGCTCGTCCTTCTTCCTGAATTTCCCGGTCGATTCGAGAACGATGTCGATCCCCATCTTTCCCCAGGGAAGATCGGCGAGGTCCTTCGTGACGTTCGTCACCTCAATCCTGCGGCCGCCGACGATCAGGTGACTGTCGTCGCAGGCGACCTCGACACCCATTTTGCCGTGGACGGAGTCGTACTTGAGCAGATGCGCCAGGATCTCCGTTTTGGCCCGCGAATTGATGGCCACGATGTCGATGTCGTCATATCCCATGCAGGCGCGGACCAGGTACCGGCCCACCCTGCCGAATCCGTTGATTGCCACTTTGATGCCCATGATGAACCTCCTTGCTCGATCCCGAGATATTTGGAACTGCTCGCCGGAGCGAGCGGATCATAGCGGCACAACCCGTTTTAGTCAATGCTTATTTTGGCTTCTTTTTGGCGGAGGCGGCGGATGAATGGCGGGCCGGGGTCAGCGGCTTCGGGCGACGTTTTTCCGGTCGCAGTAGCGGAAGACCGGACAGCGGCTGCAGAGGGGGGATACGGGCCGGCAGACCTGCCGCCCGAAGGTCACCATCAGGGTGTTGTAGTCCGCCCAGTAGGTCCGGGGCAGCTTCGCCCTCAGGGCGAACTCCGTCTCTTCGGGGGTTTTCGTGGCGACGTATCCGAGGCGGTTGGAGATCCGGTGCACGTGCGTGTCCACGCACATCCCCGGCTTGCCGTAGCCGAGCGCGACCACGAGGTTCGCCGTCTTCCGGCCGACGCCCCGCAGGGTGAGCAGCGTGTCGATGTCGTCAGGAACCCTCGCGTCGAAACGGCGGATCAGCTCCCCGCAGATCTCGCGGATCGTCCGGGCCTTGTTGCGATAAAAGCCGACCGGGTAGATGGCTTTGCCGATGGCCGCCTCCGAAAGCCCGAGCATTCGGGCCGGCGTGTCGGCCAGCCGGAACAGCCGCTCCGTCGCCGCCGCGGTGACCTCATCCTTCGTCCGCAGGCTCAGGAGGGTCGAGATCAGGATCTCGAAGGGGTCGCGCCGCTCCTCCGCCAAGTGGGAAACGATGGGCACGCCCCAGGCCGGCAGGTTTTTCCGCAGTGCGCGGATGACCCCGCCGATGTCCCCGTCATTCATAGCCCTCTTCGTTCGCCAGGATGTCCAGGTGCAGGGTCGCGATGTCCTCGACGTCCATGTTCGCGTCCTTTTTGGATTCCCGGAAGTCGACGATCTTGATGTACCGCTTGCACTCGTTGCAGACGTCGACGCGGTACTGCTCGTCGCCCTCGACGGTGAAATAGGACAAGGATTGCTGCTCCTCGTTGCCGCAGAAGGGGCATTTGATCCGCGGGAAGTGCCATTCGAAGCCGCACTGGTTGCAGAACAGGAAACGCCCGATCTCCTCGCGGATCTGTCCGATCTTGGGCTCCTTCCCGCAGACCGGACAATATCCCTCCGCCCACTGGCAGCGCTGAATGGCATCGACGTATTTTTTCGCGACCGCTTCCAGGGACGGCCTCAGGCTCTCTTCGAGGAACAGATCGACGAGATCGAAAAAGTCTTCTTCCTCCGCCTCGTCTTCCTCCTCCTCGTCACGGGTGAAGAAGGAGTTCAGGACCATTTTTTCAAAATCGACGGCGCCGTTCTCGATCTTCTCGACCAGCGCCCGGGTCTCTCCGGGCGCCCGCTTCTCCGCCAGTGCGAGAAGCGCCATGAAGTATTCCTTCGGCTTGGACAGATCGAAATGCCCGACGGAAAAGTCGATGAGCGGCAGCCCGCCCTCCATTTTCTTCCCGATCAGGCCCTCGTCGACCGGAAACAGCCCCTCCGGCATCTGCCGGCGGTACTCTTCCCGCAGGATGAGAATCTCCCCCAGGACATCGAGAAGCTCCTCGTAATGAGGGCTGGTCGTTTTGTAGTTTTCGATGGTTTTCAGCGACTCTTTGAGCATTTTGGGCATCACGCGCAATCTCCATTTTCACGCAGGATATTTTCAGGCCAGAAGGTCTATATCTGCTTTGCCTGCCGACTTCAAGCGATTATTTCGACCCCATTCCGGCAATGTCTGCCTGCCATTCACCTGCAATTCGCTCTTTTTTCTTGACGCGGGACATGATAAGCAGTCAAATTCAAGCAACGGCGCGACACCCGGTCCCGCCGAACAGCCCCGGAGGTTCACTTTGAAAAAGGGAAGCGCCATCGTGATCGCATTTCTGGCCGGAGTGTGGATGGCGGCCGCTGCCGCGCAGGCCGCCACGGTCGATCGAATCGTCGCCGCCGTGAACAACGATATCATTACCGAAAACGAACTGGAGTCCGCCTTTGCGCTGGTCCGGAAACGGATCGAGGCCTCCTACAAGGGGCCGGACATGGAAAAGGTCATCGCCGAAGGCCGGCTGCAAGTCCTGAGCCGGATGATCGACGGCAAGCTCATCGAACAGCGGGCAGCCAGGCAGGGTCTGACCGTGCGCGACGAAGATGTCATGGCGACCATCAAGGACCTCCTGGGCAAAAGAAATATTCAGATGGAGGATTTTCTGAAGACGCTGGAGCGGGAAGGGTCAAACTTCGACGCCTACAAGCGGGAAATCCGGGACCAGATGATCCGGATGAGGCTGCTGCGCCGGGAAGTCCGTCTGGGCATCCTGGTTACCGACGAGGAGATCGGCGACTATTACGTAAAGAACCGGGCGGATTATGAGGGCAAGGAGTCTTTCCGGATCAAGCAGATCCTGCTGCTGGCGCCTGAGGACCAGGAACGCGCCAGAAGGACGAAACGGCTTTCGGAGGCCGTCAGCATCCACAAGCGGCTGAAAGACGGGGAGTCCTTCGATCTGCTGGCCGCCCAGTTTTCCCAAGGGCCGGCAGCGGCCTCGGGCGGCGACATCGGGTTCGTCGAAGCGGGCACGATGCTTCCCGAGGTCGACCGGGAGGCGGCAAGGCTGAAGATCGACGAGATCAGCGAGGTCATCGCCTCTCCCGTGGGCTTTCACATCATCAAGGTCCTGGACAAAAGAGGCGGGGGGAACAAACCCATCGAAGCCATCCGCGAGGAAATCAAGACAAAGCTCGAGGATGAGAAGATGGAAAAAAAATACGAGCAGTGGATCGCGGACCTCCGCAAGCAGTCCCGCATCGAGATCAAGGCCTTGACGGCTCCCTGAGAAGCCCCGCCCGGCATGGAGAAGCAGGCCGCCATGGCGCCGCAACAGCGGGGAGACAGGATTCAACCGGACGGCCCGCCGCCGCTCCCCCGTTCTGCCGGGCCGTCCCGCATCAGCGGGGTTGACGATCCCTCACGAGACGGTTCAATGTGAATTGCATTCGAATCAAGGGCGCCGCCCAGCACAACCTGAAGCACATCAACATCGACATCCCCCGGGACCGGCTTGTCATCATCACCGGCCTCAGCGGTTCCGGCAAGTCCTCCCTGGCTTTCGACACCATTTACGCCGAGGGGCAGCGCCGGTACGTGGAGTCGCTTTCGACCTACGCCCGTCAGTTCATCGGCCAGATGGACAAGCCCGACGTGGATTCGATCGAAGGCCTCTCGCCGGCCATTGCCATCGAACAGCGGACCGCCAGCCAGAATCCCCGCTCGACGGTGGGCACGGTCACCGAGGTCTACGATTATCTCCGCCTTCTCTTCGCCCGGATCGGCATCCCCCACTGCCATCAGTGCGGGCAGGAAATCAGGGCCCAGACGATCGATATGATGGTGGATCAGGTCCTTTCCTATCCAGACGGCACGCGGATCAACCTGCTGGCCCCCCTCGTCCGCGGGAAAAAGGGAGAATTTCAAAAGGAATTCAAAAAACTGCTGAAGGACGGCTTCGTCCGGGTCCGCGTCGACGGCCGGATGAGGGAACTGGGCGAGGAAATCACCCTTGAAAAGAACAGACGCCACGACATCGACGTCGTCGTGGACCGGCTGATCGTCCGTGAAGGGATCCGCAAGCGCCTTCGGGATTCCCTGGAAACGGCATCCGGGCTGACCGGCGGGCTCGTCAGCATCGACGCAGCGGGCCTTGAGGAGATCCTTTTCAGCGAACGGTACGCCTGCCCCCGCTGCGGCATCAGCATGCCGGAGCTGTCGCCCCGCATGTTTTCCTTCAACAGCCCCTACGGGGCCTGCCCCGACTGCGGCGGGCTCGGAACGCGGATGTATTTCGACGACGAGTTGGTCGTTCCCGACCCGGAACTCTCCCTTCGCGAGGGGGCCATCCTGCCCTGGGCCGGCCGGAGCTCCCTGTACTACCACCAGATGCTGGACGCCCTGGCCGGGCATTACCATTTTGACATCAACACCCCCTTTCACCAGCTCCCCGAAGAGATCCGGAACGTCCTGCTCAACGGTTCCGGAACGGAGACGATCCGCTTTCATGCCGACCGCGGCGGGCGGCGCTATTTCTACAGCAGGCCTTTCGAGGGGGTGCTCAACCAGCTCAACCGCAGGTACCGGGAAACGGCTTCCAACGCCGTCCGCATGGACCTGTCCAGGTACATCAACCTCAGGGAATGCCCGGCCTGCCGGGGCGCCCGCCTGAAGAAGGAGAGCCTGTCCGTCACCATTGGCGGCCGGAGCATCTACGGTCTCTGCCGGCTTTCCATCGGGGAATGCCTCGATTTCTTCGCGTCGCTCCACCTGACGGAGCAGGAGTCCCTCATCTCGGAGCGGATCCTGAAGGAAATCAATGAGCGCCTGCGGTTCCTGATGGACGTGGGGATGGACTACATCACCCTGGAGCGGGCCTCGGGCACGCTCTCCGGCGGTGAAGGGCAGCGCATCCGGCTGGCGACGCAGATCGGATCGGGGCTGGTGGGCGTCCTCTACGTCCTCGACGAACCGACGGTGGGCCTGCACCAGCGAGACAACGTCCGGCTCATCGCCACGCTCAAAAAGCTGCGGGACATGGGAAACACGGTCCTGGTGGTCGAACACGACATGGACATGATGTTTGCGGCCGACCACATCATCGATATGGGGCCCGGCGCCGGGATCCACGGCGGAGAGGTCGTTTTTCAGGGAACGCCGGAGGAGATCCTCCGGTCGGAGGAGTCGCTGACCGGCCAGTATCTTTCCGGCAGGCGGTCCATACCCGTCCCGGAACGGCGAAGGGCGCTTCCCGCGCGGTTCATCCATCTGGAAGGGGCCAGCGAACACAACCTGAGGGACATCGACATCAAGATCCCAGTGGGCCTTTTCACCGCCGTCACCGGTGTCTCCGGCTCGGGGAAAAGCACGATGATCATCGAAACGCTCTACAAGGTGATGGCCCGCAGACTCTTCCGGCAGAAGAGCGCCGCTGGAAAGGTCCGCCGGATCGCGGACCTGGGCGGCATCGAACGGGTCATCCTGATGAGCCAGCAGCCCATCGGGCGGACTCCGCGGTCCAATCCGGTCACCTACACGGGCGCGTTCGCCCCGATCCGGGACCTCTTCACCGGGCTGAGCGAGTCGCGGATCCGGGGCTACAAGCCCGGCCGTTTCAGCTTCAATGTCAAGGGGGGAAGGTGCGAGGCCTGCGAAGGAAACGGCCTGATCAAGATCGAGATGCACTTCCTGCCCGACGTTTACGTGACCTGCGACGCCTGCCGGGGGAAGCGCTTCAATCCGGACACCCTCGAGATCCGCTACAAGGAAAGGAACATCGCCGAGGTCCTGGACATGACGGTCAGCCAGGGCCTCTCCTTCTTCGAGAACATCCCCGCCATCCGGTCCAAGCTCCAGCTCCTGTTCGAGGTGGGCCTGGGCTACCTCCGCCTCGGGCAGTCCGCGACCACCCTCTCCGGGGGGGAAGCCCAGCGGATCAAACTTTCCCGGGAGCTGGGCAAAAGAACCAACAGCAACACCCTCTACATCCTGGACGAGCCCACCATCGGCCTCCACTTTGCCGACATCCAGAAACTGGTCGATGTCCTGATGCGTCTGGTCGACATGGGGAACACCGTGGTGGTCATCGAACACAACCTGGACATCATCAAGTCGGCGGATCACCTGATCGATCTGGGTCCGGAGGGCGGGCCCGGCGGGGGGCGGATCGTTGCCGCGGGAACCCCGGAGGCGGTGGCCGCGACCGAGGCATCCCACACCGGCCGCTACCTGCGCCTGGTTCTGCCGGACCCGGGTCAGGAGGCGTCGCTCTTGTCCACGAAGGGGATCGTCAGCTCGTAGGCGCCGTAGTTCAGGACGGCCTTGACCGGGAAGGGCGCCTTCTCGAAAACCTTCAGCATGGATTTGTTGTCCGCCAGGACATCCGCCGTGAACCCCTCCACGCCCTGCTCCCGGGCCACGCGAATGAGCAGGTCGAACAGGAAGGTCGCAATCCCCCGCCCCTGATAATCCTCGTCCACGATGAAGGCCGTGTCGGCAAAGGGCCGATCCATGTCCTTTCGGCGGACGTAGCGGCCCTCGGCAATGATTTTTTCCAGCCCCGACTCTGCGACGACGCCGACGATGGACATGGTGTTGACATAGTCCACATTGACATACTCCTGCATGCGGACATGGGGCATGGTCTTGACGGGGCTGAAGTAGCGGTAATAGACCGCCTGGTCGGAGAACCGGTAAAACAGCCGGCGCATCTCATCCTCGTCCGAGGGCTTGATGGCCCGGAAACGGACCGTCAGTTCGCCCTTGAAGGCATGGGAACAGGCGATCTTTTCGGGATAGAGGTGCCCCGACTCGGCCAGGTAGATCTGGTCCGCGTAAAGCAGCCTGGACTCCTTGGCCTGCCGGACCAGCCCCGCCCGGTCGTCCGGATGGGCGATGTCGATCAGGGCCTGCGACCGCTCGCGGACGGTCCGGCCCGTCAGATAAGCCACGCCGTACTCGGTGATCACCATGTCGAGGGATTCCCGGTTGGAAAACTGATAAGGGTAGTCGTCGACGGATAGGACGATGTTCGACTCGCCCCTGCGGTTCCGGCTGGGCAGGGCAAAGAGGGTTCGGCCGTTTTTGGAGAGCGCCGCGCCGGCGAAGAGCTCCTGAACCACGCCCGGTCCCGCGGTGACGTTGCCCCGGCCGGCATGCAGGGCGATGTCGCCGGTCAGGTCCGCCTTCCGGGCGGGCAGGATGGCGACGTAATTGCTGTTCATGCCGACATTCTTCGGCTCGTGCGTGACGTCGATCGGCTGGAATTCCACGAGCGGGTTCCGGTCCAGCCAGCGCATGAGCTCGGCGGTGCCGAGCGCGTAGGACGTGAGCGACTTGCCCGGGTAGAACGCCTTCCGGCGGTTCGTGACGGCGCCGCTTTTCACCAGGTCCATGAGGGCGTCCGTGAAGAAGGAGGTGTGAACGCCCAAGTGCTTCTTCCGCACCAGATGGAGGGCCAGCGCATCGTAAAGGGGGCCGATGGAGAAGGAAAAGCAGCTCCCATCCGGGATGACCGACGCCACGTGCGCGGCCAGTTTCCGGTAAACTTCGTCAACGGGCCAGCGGGAGAGGTGAAGGGGAGGGTCCGCGGCTTGGACCAGACAGTCGAACTCGTCGGCGTGGACAATCGTGTCCCCCAGGGTGTGGGGGCTCGATTCATTGATCTCACCCACGACCACATCGGCATGCTCCATGGCATGGCGGGCGACGTCCACGCCCACCCCCAAGCTGGCATAACCGGATTCATCGGGCGGCGTGATCTGGATGAAGGCGATGTCGATCCGGATCGCTCCGGATTTGAAGAGCCAGGGAATGCGGGAGAAGCGGCTCGGGATCAGGTCAACCCGCCCCTCCCGAATGGACTCGCTGGCCATCCAGCCCGCGTAAAAGGTTTTCAGGCGGTATTTTTTCGAATAGCGGGAGTCGATCGAAAGGGGATCCCCCAGGCTGATGAGCTGGATCAGCTCCAGATCCTGAAGGTTCGGCTGGTCGGACGCCATGAGGTGCTTCACCAGCGTGCGGGGCTCGGCCATTCCCGTCCCCAGGAAGATGCTCATCCCCGGTTCGACGCGCTCCAGCGCCTTTTCCGGGGGGACGACCTTTTCCCGCCAGGATTCAGACTGCTTCTTTGCCATTCCCAACCCCCAATCCGCTCTCCTTCGTGCCGAAACGGGTCATGATCACCCCGCCCATGCCCAGGACGATGGCCAGGACCTTGATCATCCAGCCGACATAGGGGATCCAGCCGACCAGCCACAGGATCACCAGACCCCAGAAGGTCTGAAGGACGATCCGCCCCTCGGCCTTCCTGATCCGCACCAGAACCCCCCTGCCGACGAGCTGCGAGACGGCGATGAAGCCCAGCAGGGCGCCGCAGACGACCAGGATCATCTCCAGCGGGATCAGAACGATCCCGACGACGGATATGGTCAGCAGCACGGCGAGCGGCACGATCAGGAGCAGGCAGAGAAGCCCGGCCAGCGTGACCTTGAATGTGTTTGTCCGAATGGTCGCGGCGATGATCTGTATGGGTTTCGGAATCAGGATGACCAGAAGCAGGGCCAGGATGAGCATCCCGATGAAGATGACGATCGAAAAGATGGCGAACAGCCATGACCAGCCCTCCCAGTCTTCGCTGAGGATGTCGGATATGGCCGCCGAGATGTTCGACGAGTTGATCTCTGTCATTGTGCCCAGAACGCTCGATCCCCGGCCTTCGACGATGATCCCGCCCAGGGCCACCACGTCCCCTTTGACGACGGCCGTCGCGCCCAGAACAACCGAACCGCCGATGGCGACGGCATGCTGTTCGACCGTGCCGTTGACCGTGATCTGCCCCCCGAAGACGACCACGTTCCGGACCGTCATGTTTTCCTCGACCACCACGTCGCTGTTGATCTTGACAATGCTGTTCGCATCCGCCGCGGCGCCCGTGGCAAAACCCAGGAGCGCAAGGAGGATCAGAATGCAGGCAAAAACCCTTTTCATGAACGAAACCCCGATTTTGTCAAATACTTGTCAAAAATATTCCGGCGATCCGGCCCAGATGAGGTCCCTGCCGCCGCTTTCACCTTCTTTTTGAAAATCACTGTCAGGAAGGCTTCCGCTGCTGTCGAATGTACTCAATCACCCCGGGGAGCACGGAGATGATGATAATGGCGACGATGACCAGTGTAAAGTTCTGTCTGACCACCGGCAGATTGCCGAAGTAATAGCCGCCGAAAATGAAGAGAGCCACCCACAGAATCCCCCCGGCGACATTGTACACGATGAAGTGGGAATAGGTCATGCTCCCGATCCCGGCGACAAATGGTGCAAATGTCCGAATAATTGGAATAAACCTCGCAATAATGATGGTTTTGCCGCCGTGCTTCTCATAGAACCGGTGTGTCCGCTCCAGGTATTCCCGCTTGAAAAACCGGCTCGTATCCTCATGGAAAACCCGGGGTCCCACATAATGTCCGATCATGTAGTTGACCGTGTCCCCGGCGATCGCGGCCACGCACAGCAGGAGGAACAGCCAATCCACCCTGAGCCCGCCGACGGCCGCCAGGGCACCCAGGCCGAAAAGCAGGGAGTCTCCAGGCAGGATCGGGGTGACAACCAGGCCGGTCTCACAAAAGACAACTATAAATACAATAAGATAAGCCCATCCGCCGTAATTCTGGATGAGCCAGACGAGATGCTGATCGAGATGAACGAAAATATCAATGAGCCAGAGGAGCAGTTCCATAAAGGGGTTCCGGTTCAGAATCCTGTAAAGTGGCGGCAGTATAGAGAAGCAAAGGGGAAGTGTCAATCAGATTATTGATGCGTTATCGATTACTTTTTAATTGATATTCCGGAGGGTTGTTTTTATAATACCTGAAAATTCCGAAGCCGTGAGCCCTCTGCCGATGCATGAATTATCCGTGATGGAAGGCATTTTGAACGTGGTGTTGAAGCATGCCCGGCAGAACGGGGTTCAGCGGGTCGTGGCGGTCAGCCTGAGGGTCGGTGAAATGACCGATCTGGTCGATGAGTGGATGCAGCGCTATTTCGACTACCTCAGCGAGAAAACCATTGCTGCCGGGGCGGTCCTGAAGATCGAGCGGTCACCCGTTGTCTTTCAGTGTGAATCCTGCGGCATGGACTACCCCGTCGATCTTCGGGAAGCGTGCGACACGTCCTGCCCGGCCTGCGGAGAGAACAAGGCCCGCCTGAAATCCGGCCGTGAGTTTTTTATCAAGAATATCGAGGTGATGTAATGGCCGAGCTCAGACTGATCGAAATCCGGGAAGACATCCTCTCCGACAACCAGGCCCTCGCCGGCCAGATCCGGGAGGGCCTTCGCGCGAAGCGGATTTTCCTGATGAACCTCATGGCATCTCCGGGCGGCGGCAAGACCAGCCTGATCCTGGAGACCCTCAAGCGCCTCAGAGGAAGGTTCCGAATGGCCGTCATCGAAGGGGACATCGATTCCCAGGTGGACGCCGAGAAAATCATTCGGGAGGACATCCCCGCCGTTCAAATCCGAACGGGCGGATTCTGCCACCTGGACGCATCCATGATCGAGAAGGCCCTCAAAGAGTTGGACCTGGACGGACTGGATGCCCTCATCGTCGAAAACATCGGGAACCTGGTTTGCCCCGCGGAATTCGACATCGGCTCGACGCGCAACGTCATGATCCTGAGCGTTCCCGAAGGGGATGACAAGCCCCTCAAATATCCACTGATGTTCTCCGTTTGCGATGTCCTCGTGGTCAACAAGACCGATTATCTGGGCATGTCCGACTTCGACATGGAAGCACTCAAGGAGCGGGTCGTCAGGCTGAACCCCGGCATCCGGATCTTTCCGGTATCCTGCCGCACGGGGCAGGGGATCGACGACTGGGCGCAATGGCTCGCGGCGGAAATCGAAAAAACCAAACAGGGGGGAAACTGATGGATGTCCTGTCATTGAGCCGTCTGCAATTCGCCATGACGGCGGGTTTTCACTTCATCTTCGTGCCGCTCACACTCGGGCTTTCGATCCTTGTCGCCTGGATGGAAACCCTCTATGTGCGGTCCGGTGACGAGATCTATC
The DNA here is from genome assembly GCA_034678725.1 of Syntrophales bacterium. Lineage (GTDB taxonomy): Bacteria > Desulfobacterota > Syntrophia > Syntrophales > Fen-1087 > JAXDBM01. The sequence goes on from JAXDBM010000086.1 coordinate 12,682, forward strand.
TCTGGATGACCAAATTCTGGGGCAAGCTCTTCCTGATCAATTTTGCCCTGGGGGTGGTCACCGGCCTGACCATGGAATTCCAGTTCGGCATGAACTGGGCGGAATATGCCAAATACGTGGGCGACATTTTCGGCGTGCCCCTGGCCATCGAGGCGACGGTTGCCTTTTTCCTGGAGTCCACCTTCATCGGCCTGTGGATCTTCGGCTGGAACCGGGTCTCGAAGAAGGTCCATGCGTTCGCGATCTGGATGGTTGCCCTGGCCACCAACCTCTCCGCCCTCTGGATCTTGCTCGCAAACGGCTGGATGCAGCACCCGGTCGGGTATGTCATTCGGAACGGACGGGCCGAAATGGTCGATTTTCTGGCGGTGATCACAAGCCCTTACGGCTGGTTGAAGTTTCTCCACACGATCCTGTCCGGCTATGTGGTGGCGGCTTTCTTTGTCATGGGCATTGCCGCCTGGCATCTGCTTCGAAAGAGCCATCCCGTTTTTTTCAGAAAATCCTTCCGCATGGCGGCGGTGTTCGGCCTGGCCAGCTCCCTTTTGATTTTCGGCATCGGCGATTTCCACGCCGCCGAGGTCGCCAAAACCCAGCCGACCAAGCTGGCCGCGATGGAATCGGTCTGGGAAACTGAACGGGGCGTGCCGCTCTACCTGATTGTCCTGCCCGATGTCAAAAATGAGCGCAACGCCATCGAATTCATCGGCATCCCGAAAGTGACCAGCTACCTCGCCTACAGGGATTTCAATGCAGAGGTCAAGGGCCTGAAGGCCTTTCCCGCCCAGGACAGGCCGCCGGTCATGGAGGTCTTTGTGAGCTTCAGGCTCATGGTCATGCTGGGGACGCTCTTCCTGGTCCTGTCCGCCCTGGCCGTCTATCTGTCCTGGAAAGGCCGGTTGGAGGCGAACCCCCTGTTTCTCCGAATCCTGCTCTACACGATCCCCCTGCCCTATCTGGCGGCACAGCTCGGCTGGATCGTGGCGGAAGTCGGAAGGCAGCCCTGGATCGTCTACGGGGTGCTGAGAACGTCCGATGCCGTCTCCCGGCAGATCGAACCTTCCCAGGTCATGGCATCGCTGATCGGCTTCGGGATCTTCTACAGTTTCCTTGGAATTCTGGACATTTACCTTCTTGCGAAATACGCCCGGAAGGGGCCCCTGGAAGGTCCCCGATCCAAACCCACCCCCTTGAAGGAGGCGTAGCATGGAATACCAAATCACCTGGTTCATCCTCTGGGGCATTCTCTGGGCCGTCTACTTCATGGCCGACGGATTTGACTTCGGTGTCGGGATCCTGTACCCGTACCTGGGAAAGACAGACGGGGAGAAAAGGACGATCATCAACAGCATCGGCCCGGTCTGGGACGGCAACGAGGTCTGGCTGGTCACGGCCGGCGGCGCCACTTTTGCCGCTTTTCCGGTGGTCTACGCCTCGATGTTCAGCTATCTCTACTCCGCGCTCCTGATCATTCTCTTCGCCCTGATTATGCGGGGAGTGGCCTTTGAATTCAGGGGAAAGTTGGATGGCGAGGCCTGGAGGCGGGGATGGGACTGGGTCATTTTCCTGGGGAGCCTGATTCCGGCGCTCCTTTTCGGCGTGGCCTTCGGCAATATATTTCAGGGACTGCCGATGGACCGTGCCGGCTATCACGGCAGCCTGATCGGCCTTCTGAACCCCTATGGCCTGCTGACGGGCCTGCTGTTCGTTACGCTGTTCATCGTGCACGGCGCTCTCTGGACAGCCATGAAAACCCTGGGAGCCTTGAGCGCCAGGGCCGCGACGCTGGCAAAAAATTCCTGGGTGGGCCTCCTGCTGGTTGCCGTGCTGTTTCTCGTCAACACCGCCTTCCAGACGAATCTCTATCGGAACTTTCTTGCAAACCCCATCTGGCTGGTTGTACCGGCCGTGGCGGTCCTGTCGCTGGCGGCGATCCGGATTTACCTGCTCAAGAACAATTACCTGCACTCCTTTTTCGCTTCCTGCCTGGCGATTCTGACGGTGACCTTTACGGGAATCATCGGGCTCTACCCGAACCTGATCCCATCGAGCCTCGATCCGGCCTACAGCCTGACCATTTTCAATGCCTCTTCCAGTGTCTACACGCTGAAAATCATGACCGTCGTGGCCCTCCTTTTCGTGCCGGTGGTCATTGCCTACCAGATCTGGGTATACCGTGTTTTCCGGGGTAAACTGGTCGTCGAGGAGGTGACCAAAGACCCGGAGGCATACTGACAGGCCGAACGACAGCGTCCGTTCCGCCCGATCATTTTTTCAAGCAGCCATTGATTTTCAAAGAGGGAGGCACTATTTTTATGAAAATTGAAATGTGCCTGACCCGCAAAAACGTCAATCGGGCGCCTTCAGTTAATAATTTTGCAGGAGGAGAAGATGATCGGGAAAAAGATGCGCGACCTGATGAACGAACAGATCAAAAACGAACTGGAGTCCGCTTACATCTACCTGTCGATGGCATCCTACTTCCATGCCCAGAACCTGGATGGCATGGCGCACTGGATGCGGTGCCAGGCCCATGAGGAAACGATCCATGCCATGAAGTTCCTTGACCACATCCATGACCGGGGCGAAGCAGTGACCCTTTTAAACCTGAAGCAGCTCAAAACCGCCTGGAAATCGCCCCTCGAGGTCTGGCAGGATACGCTGGAGCACGAGAAATTCATAACATCCAAGATCCATGACCTGGTGAAGCTCTCCAGAAAAGAGAACGACATCTCCTCGGATACCCTGCTGAGCTGGTTTTCGAAAGAGCAGGTCGAAGAGGAGGCCACCGCGGAAAAGATACTTCGGCAGATGGAGATGGTCGGGGAAAGCAGACAGGGCATCTTCATGCTGGACCGGGAACTCGGCGCCCGGGTCTTCCCGGCCGGTTCGCCTTTTGATCCCGCGGCCTACAACCTGGCGACCTGATCGCCTTACCGAAAACGCCTTTATCATGCGAAGGCCGGATCCCTGCCGGCACGAATCCAAGGGCCCGGCCTTCCTTTACTTCAGATCTTTCAGCCGTAAGATGTGCCGATTGTCGGCCTTTTTGGTTTACAATGGCCGCATATTTTGTATATTTTCAATATTATTAGTTATTTTTAGAGGATAGGGCGGCACGGAACTTCAGACAGTCCTCAGCGGCCGGTCAGTAGGTCACGATCTTCAATTCGTCGAAGGAAACCTTCTGGGGACCGCAGACCGTGACTCCGATGACCTTCAATTCCATTCTTTCCGGGTAAAGGAAGAGACTGCCCGCCAATTCCCCATTGACATAGTACCTAAAAAACCTGCCCCTTGCCTCCACGGTCTGCCGGATATTCGCACCGAATTTGACAGCAGCGCCACCGCAGGTCCAGTCCATTTTGGAGACCATTTTCCCGTCGATGACGGCCGATGCGCTGGCGCATCCGTTTTTCGAGATGTGAAACCGGCAGAAATCCTCCCTGCCGCTCCCGATGACAAGGCCGTAAGGAATGTTGTCAAGCCCGGCATTCCAGGCGCTTTTCAATTCGATTTCAAAATTTTCCGGAAGGCTGATCGGAATCGGAACGATCTCCGTCACGCAACGGTCGTTCTTGGTTTTCAGTATGTAGAGGCCCGAAGAGAAATGGGCGTCAACATCCCGGCTTTCATGAACCGTCCAGCCGCGGTCGCCCCGATCAAAGCTTTCCAGGAACGCAATTTTCGAATTTGAAGAGCGCTCCCGTTCCCATCGTCTCGCCCGGTTGGTAAGGGCCACTTCCTCAAACCATTTCTGGCCCGTAACATCCCGCATGTCGGGATACCAGGTTCCCCTCTCGGGTTTGATCGCATGCACCTCGTAGATGCGCCCGGGCTTTACATCCACTTCCATCTTTACGGGTGCTGAGGAGTAGGTTCGGAAGTACGTCCCCGTATCATCATAATTCGCTTCAATGAGATAGCGTCCCGGCAGAAGCTCCATCAGGGACGAAATCGCAACGAAGTTGCTCAGTCCCCCGCTTGCCGCGTTGATCCGGCTGATCCTGACATTTTCGGATGTGATCAGTATGGCTATTTGTTCCCGCGGCAGCGGCGGACCGGCATAGAACTTCTGGACATCGTATCTCAGTAAACCCGCGCAGGAAACGAGCAGGATTGCCATGAGAAGGATGCCCGGCACGGAAAGTTTCCTCATGACTCTTTTATCCTTTGTTCTCATACTGAACCGTCCTGCCTGGATCCGCGGGCGATTCACCTTAATGCAGTCCACATTTGACCCCCCTCGGAAACGATGCATTCGCATGTCTAATCAGAGGCTGTTGAACGCTGACCTGACGATTTCCGTTCCGTACTTTCTCTCAAGGCGCCTGACAATGAAATGACCGCGCGCCCTGTCCTGGAAGTGATCGATAAAGAGCGTATTGATCAGGGCGCCTCCCGCCGCCCCGATTGCCGGCACCGCCTGTGCCGCCGCCTTTTCGGACACCTGGATGCCAAATCTTTCCGCGATCTGGACGATCAGGCGAAGAAGTGCGGGACTCCCCCTGCCGGCCAGGCCCCTTTCCGCAATATGCCGGGCGGCATCCGTGATGGACTGTGCCAACGCGGCTCGAACAGCAAAGTACCCGGTTTCGGAGGCATCGTCCTTCCGGCTTGTTCCCCCCAGGGCAAACACCTCGAGGCATGCCATTTTGGAATCGATGCCGCTGATGGATTCTCCTTCGCTCCTCGCGATATCGGCGATGGAGCGCAGCATGATTGCCGTCGATATCGGCAGTTCGGCTGCCAGGGCAGGCAGACCGAAGAACCCCCCGATGCCGCCCGTCGCCGCGACCGCGATTTTATGGAGCATGTCGGATGATCCCTCTCCCGGAACATCCTTCATCGTGTTGACTGCCGCGTGCACCGCCTTGTTCAGTGCGGCCTGCGTGATCTCACCCACCTTTTCCTTCCAGTTTCCGGGCAGCAGTTTGAACCCCTTTTCGATGGGCATGCCCAACGCATTGGTGATCTTTGCGGCTATGCCCGGGTTTTCAAGCAGCGCCCTAGCCCTTTTCAAATCCGCCAAATCAGCCTGGTCCAATTTCATGGGGAGTCCCTTGCAAGCGGTTCAATGTGAATGGGCCTCTCGCTCAAAACGATTCTCGAGGTATGGATCACGGCCGCGAAGAAGCTGCAGGATGCTGGAGCCGCAGTAAAGCGGGATGAACAGGATGCCCCACCGCTCGTACTGGCGCACATGAACGCGCTCGTGTGAACGGCAGGAGGAGAGTGCAGCCTGGTCGATGCCGAGGATGACGTGGCCGAAGGTGATGGCGCAAAGTTGAAAGGAGAAGGGAAGGCGGGTCACCCATTCACCGAGCCTGCCGCCGGAAACTTCGAGAGTTCCCCCGCCGATGCGGGCAGTCGCGCCGAAGGGGATTGCAACGAGCGCAGCCATCAGCCCCACCAGCGACCACGGCATGGCCCAGAGGTACCGAAACCCGCGAAGGGAAATGCTGACAACCTTCATGCTGCAATCCCGCCGACCGAAATCATTCGGAGTCAAAAAGATGGCATAAATGCCACATGATCGTGTCAATATTGCAACACATCACACGCTCATCGACAACGGCAAAATGTTGGACCCGATCCGGCTCCTACGTTGCAGACAGGATCAAAGTGATTCTGCCGACACGCTGAGAAGGCGCGCTTCCTCCGCGAGGGATGCAATGCGGGCAGCCTCCTCATCGAGTCGCGACAAGGGTTCGTTCAGGTCATGCCGGATCTCGAGAAAGAGGCGTTCAAAGATCTGCGAGATCTCCTGATCCAGCCGGGCCCGGAACTCATCCCGCGATTTATTCATCTTCTGCGAAAAGTCATTCATGATTGCGGAACGCCTCCAGAGCAGCGTCACGGCCACGAGGCCGGCGCCGACTGCCGCCAGGATGCCGCCCGTGATGTCAAAGGCGATGAGATGTGTCGCCATCGCAATGACCGCGCCGAGGGCCGCGATGCCCCCACCGGCCAGTGTGAGTTTTCCCAGATCGGATCCTTGAATTCCCTTTTCGTCGACGATGTCCGAAATGCGGAGATCCCGAAGCTGGTTCCGCAGCCGTTCGAGAATGTCGATGCGGTCCGAAGCTACGGGATGGCCCCCCTTCTGTTGACGCTCCTGCCGATGCGCAATCGCCGCGGCCAGATCATCGAGCATGACTTTCATCTCGTCCGACAGGTCTTTCGAAACACGGGAGGACTCGGCCTCGATTTCCTCCTTTGCCGTTTTCTCGAATTTTTCCTGGGTTTCCCTGATCCAGGTTTTCACATCCTTGTCGCGAAGGAAGGGGATGGAGCGGCGCAGGATCGTCCCGACTTCCAATCCTTCCCGGAAATCATCCTCCAGCCTGGAAGCAAGGCGGTCGTATGAAAGGCCGAGGCTGTCCACGACCAATCGCCTGAGCGACTGGGCCTTCTCCCGTCTTCCCTCCACCCTTGCCAGCAAATCCTGGTAAAAGGCTCTGTCCTCCACGAGGGCCGCTTTCTCATTGCTGAGTTTGGCAAGCAGGTCGCCGGCGATCTTCCTGACCGTGTCCCGCGATCCCTCCACCTTCATCCGCCAGACCTCTCCGCTCTCAACGGCGCTTCTCAAAAATTCCCGGAACTCCGCAAAACCGCTGTCCGAGGCCCCCTCCAGTTCACGCTTGGCGGACAGGGTGAACAGGACAGGATTCTGAACGTTTCGCTCGTGCGCATACTGCCTCACACTTTCCTGATTGACGGAAAGCTCTCGCTGGCTGGCAAGGTCCGCCTGCTGCAACACGAAAACGGTTTTCCGGTGCCAGTCCTTTCGCACGAGCGACAGGAGATCCCAGGCAGTGGCTGTGTGGGGGTTCTTGGCCGGAAAAACGAAAACGACAAGGTCGCTCTTCGGGATATAGTTTTCCGTGATCGTCTGATGATTGCGAATGATGGAGTTCGTTCCCGGCGTATCGACAATTGTGATGTCCCGGAGAACCGGCCTGGGCAGGCGCACACGCTCCCACTGATCGCCCAGCGTTGTCTTCGACCGCTCTTCGCCATAGACCAGTTCCTGAATTCCGGCCGTGCAGGGGTCTGGTGCAACCTCGCAGACATCCTCTCCGAGAAGGGCATTGATAAAGCTGCTCTTTCCGGACTTCACCTCGCCGACAATCACGAAGAGGGCCGCCGACTCCAGAAGCGCCAGCCGGTCCCTCAGGATCGTCGAGGCCCCTGCTTCAGAGCACTTTTCCGTCAGAGACAGGCATCGCTGGATGACATCCCGCAGCGAGTCGTACTTTTGCTTCAGTTCCGGTCCGAGGACGCGCTGAACCGACATGGACTTCTCCTTCTTCCTTCGCAGCTTGCCTTGAACATTCAGTTCACGATCGCATCCGGAGATCCACAGAATAATTTTTCAACCGTGACCCGTTCGACGCGCCGAACTAATTTATGCCCTTGATATAATAAAGATATACATTAATCTTTTTTGATTTTCTCAACAAATTGACCCGCCATTCCGGCCGCTGTCTGATCAGGAAGGCCTTTCGGGAGAAGGATGTCCGCCCGAATCTGCCGCAGGTGCGGCGGCGGCATTCAGGTCGGCCAGTTTTTCCTCGATGGCGCCCTTGAGCAATTCGAGGATCTTCACAAGGGATATTTCCTCTTCCGGGCTGCAACCCGCCAGATCGATGGCGGCGATCTTTGCCCAAACCGCCTCAAAATAAGCGATCTCCTGATGCCTTGTTTTCTGAACCCGTGGCTTTCTCTTTATCGGCCTTTCCCGGTCAAGCTGCCGTTCCCGGTACTTCCTGAAAAGCGATACCATGCTCCGCTGCTGCTTGCTCCGCGCAATCACGATCAGCTCTCGTTTCGGGATGGTCGGGTCATTCCGGCATTCATCCCGGACCGGCCGGGGCAGACGGTTGAGGGAGAGCGTTTCCGAGATCGTGGCCTTCGATCTGCTGAAGATGGAGGCCAGTTCGTCCTGTGTGTATCCCAGATCCTCAATCAGCCTTTGCAGCGCTTCCGCCTCTTCCATCGCCGTCAGGTTCTGGCGGACAAGATTTTCGATCAGGGACAGCTCGGCCGGTTTTCCTTCCACATAGACGGCGGGAATCGTCTTCATGCCTGCCCTGCGGGCGGCCTCGACGCGACGTTCCCCGGCAACGACGAAAAGGCGATTATTGCTGTCCCTGCGGAACAGGACAGGCTGCAGAAGACCGTATTTGAGAATGGACTGAGTCAGTTCTTCCAGCGCCTGGGGGTCGAGATGCTTTCGCGGCTGTTCGGGATCAGCCAGGAGGCGGTCGATAGGAATGTTGTAGAGTTGACCTTTGACATAGGCCTCGGTTTCGTGACTCATTGCTTTGAACCTCCTGATCCGGCGCGCTTCCGCATTGTCCCGCTCATCTCAAGGCAGGATGAAGACACAATAGAAAAATGGCGCTGACATGTCAATAGAATTAAGTCAAGGCATGGTCTGCCGCAGTGCCTCCCGCTTTTGCAGAACCGGGCTCCGGATTGTGGCGCTTACCGGTGTTCACGGGAAAAGAGGCTTCTTTACAGCTCAGGATGACTGTCTGCAATTTTTTTAGCGTGCAATTTTTTGTTGACAAAATAGAACGATTGTTCTATTTTCAGGCTGATCCTTTGGTGGCAGAGGCGGTCAAGCCAATCAAAATCATTGACATCGTCGGGACAAGCATGTAAATTGCCAATGGTTAGAGGATCATCGCCGCCCTGTGGGCCTCAAGTGAGGTGTTTCTGAACGAAAAATTCATCAAGGCCCTGGCCACTGCTTTCGGCAGCGGCCTCGCGCCTTTTGCCCCGGGAACGGCGGGTACCCTTGTCGCGATACCGGTCTACCTGATCTTTTCCCCCCTTTCCTGGCCCCTCTACCTGCTGTCGGCGCTGGCCCTGACCTTCCTGGCCGTTTACGCATCGCAGGAAGCGGAAAAGATCTTTCGAAAAAAGGACGCTCCTCAGATCGTGATTGACGAGATTGCCGGCTTCATGTGGACCATGTTTCTGGTGGCCCCGACCGGCTGGCACATCCTGCTGGGCTTTGTTCTCTTCCGATTGTTCGACATCCTCAAGCCCTTTCCCGCCCGCTTCTTTCAAAACCGGCTTCCGGGGGGCTACGGGATCGTCCTGGATGATGTGGCGGCGGGAATATACGCGAACCTATCCCTGCTGATCCTTCTGAAATTCTGGAAAATATAGAAATACAAAGTGAAAACAGACCCATGAAAATCGGCATTCTCACCATCGGCAACGAGTTGACCAGCGGCCGGACACAGGACACCAACTCGTCCATGATGGCCCGTGTCTTCAGCACGCAGGGATGGCAGGTGCGCCTGATGATGTCCGTCGGCGATGACGAACTCCTCATCAAGCAGGCGCTCGGGTACGTTCTGGCCCAGAGCGATGCGGTCGTCGTCACAGGGGGTCTCGGACCCACGGCCGACGACATCACGACCGCAGCGATTGCCCGCGCCTTCGGGCTGCCGCTTTGCCGGAACGAAGCCGTCCTTCAACACATTCGGGGAATCTTCGAAAAATACCGCCTGAACTGGACGGAAAACAACGCCAAACAGGCGGACTTTCCCGAAGGGGCGGAGTTGATCCCCAATCCGGTCGGGACGGCAGCCGGTTTCGCCCTGAAGCAGAAGGGAAAGGTGATTGCCGTCATCCCCGGCGTGCCCCGGGAAGTCCGGAAGATGCTGCCCGAAGGGGTGCTCCCGATCCTGCACCGGGAATTCCCGGAAGCGGCCCGGCATGTGGCCGTGCGGACGATTAAGACATTCGGCCTTTCCGAGGCGGCCGTCGACCAGGAACTGGCGGACCTGGATCCGGCCCATACCGGCGTCGGCATCGGCTTTTACCCGAACTTTCCGGAGAACCACATCGTCCTCACGGCAAGCGACGCTGATGAGTCCCTGGCGACGGCAAGGGTCGAAGAGGCAAGGGAAGCCGTCATTCGAAGGCTGAAAAAGCACATCTTTGCCTACGACAGCGAAACCCTCGAAGGGCTCGTGGCGAAATCCCTGATCGAAAGGGGCCGGACGCTGGCGGTGGCGGAGTCCTGCACGGGCGGCCTGGTCACGGACCGCCTGACGGACATTCCCGGCAGTTCGGCCTTTCTCGAGCGGAGCGTGATCACTTACAGCAATTCCGCGAAAACGGAACTGCTGGGGGTTCCCGCGGACATGATCGAAATTCACGGCGCGGTGAGCGAGCAGACCGCCCGATCCATGGCCGAAGGTGTCCGAAGGCTTGCCCGAACCAACCTGGGGCTGGCCATTACCGGGATTGCCGGCCCGACGGGGGGATCGGACCAGAAACCGGTGGGCACGGTTTACATTGCGCTGGCCGACGGGACAGAAACCCTTTGCCGCCGCCACGCGTTCCGGTGGGACCGCCGCCGCAACAAGATCATCTCGTCCCAGGCGGCGCTGCTGATGCTGAAGCGCCACCTGGACGGGGAGCGGGACGATGGCTGAAGGCGAAAAAGTCCGCACGTTCCTGGCGATCGATCCCCCTGAAGGGGTGATCCGGAAAATCGCCGCCATCCAGGATGCGCTGAAAAAGAGCATCCACGGCTCGATCAGTTGGGTCCGGCCGCAGGGCATTCACCTGACATTGAAATTTTTCGGCGATATTGATAGAGAGGATATCGGGACGATTTCCGGGATCGTCGCCGGACACACCGCGGCAGCCCCGGCATTGAAACTGGACATTCAGAGGCTCGGCGTTTTCCCGAACGCCCGGCGGCCTCGGGTTCTGTGGATCGGCGTGGGCGGAGAGACGGCGAAACTCATCGGCCTGCAGCAGGCCATCGACGGTGAACTCGAGGCACGCGGGTTCAAAAAAGAGGAGCGGCCGTTCCGGGCGCACCTCACCCTCGCCCGGATCAAATCTCCCCAGGGGCTGGCCGGGATCGACAGGATGCTTGCCGAAAAAGGGACTGAATCGGCTGGGTCTTTCGAGGCGAAGGGGCTGACCCTGTTCAAGAGCGATCTGACGCCGCGGGGGGCCATCTACACCGTATTGGCCGATTTTCCGTTTCAGGGATCAAAATAGAAAAATCAGGGAGGTCACAATGGCATCGGATATGGATCGGACAAAGGCGGTGGATCTGGCCATTACCCAGATCGAACGCCAGTTTGGCAAGGGCTCCATCATGAGGCTGGGCGGCGGCGACAAGGTCGCCGACATCCCCGTAATCCCGACGGGCGCCATCGGGCTCGATGCCGCACTCGGCGTGGGCGGCATTCCCCGGGGACGGGTGATCGAGATTTTCGGCCCCGAATCAGGCGGAAAAACGACCCTTGCCCTGCACATCGTGGCCGAGGCGCAGAAACAGAACGGCCTGGCAGCCTTCATCGACGCCGAGCACGCCCTCGATGTGTCCTACGCCCGCAAGATCGGCGTCAATACCGACGACCTGCTGATCTCACAGCCCGACAGCGGCGAGCAGGCCCTCGAAATCGCCGAAACCCTCGTTCGCAGCGGCGCCCTGGACGTCCTGGTCGTCGACTCCGTCGCGGCCCTCGTGCCCAAGGCCGAGTTGGAGGGGGAGATGGGCGACGCCCAGATGGGCCTTCAGGCGCGCCTCATGTCACAGGCGCTCCGCAAGCTGACGGGAAGCATCAGCAAATCCAGGACGACGGTCATCTTCATCAACCAGCTTCGAATGAAGATTGGGGTGTTCTTCGGAAATCCCGAAACCACGACGGGCGGAAACGCGCTGAAATTCTACTCCTCCATGAGGCTTGACATTCGGAAGGTGACGGCCCTCAAACAGGGGCAGGATGTCATCGGTATGCGGACCCGGGTCAAGGTCGTCAAGAACAAGGTGGCGCCTCCGTTCCGGGAAACGGAGTTCGACATCATCTTCGGGGAAGGGATCTCCCGTGAAGGGGACATCCTCGACCTGGCGGCGGAGAATGGCATCCTCGAAAAGAGCGGCGCCTGGTATTCCTACAAGGGCGAGCGCCTCGGCCAGGGCCGGGACAACACCCGGGCATTCCTCAAGGAAAATCGGGACACCCTGAAGGAAATCGAAGCGGCCGTTCGGGAGAAGCTGGGTCTGGTCCGGGCCGAGCCGAAAGAGAAAGCCTGATGGACGACGATCCGGACTTTGAGAAGGCAAAAAAGAAAGCCTTCCGCCTCCTGGCGCGGCGGGCCAGGAGCGAAAAGGAGCTTCGCGACAAGCTGAGGGAAAAAAAATTTGAGGGCGGCTTGATCGACCGCGTCGTGTCCAGGCTTTTCGAACTGAACTATCTGGATGACGAGGCGTTTTCCCGGCAGTGGGTCCGCCATCTCGCTGTCGACAAACTTTCCGGCAACTGCCTGATCGAGGCCAGCCTGCGGAAAAAAGGAATCTCAAAAGACCTGGGCGAACGGGCGATCGCCGAGATCCGCGGGGAATTCCCGGAAAGCGAGGCCTTGGCAAAGCTGATTTTCAGAAAATTGAAAGGCGGGCAGCCGGACGTCCGTGAGAGGCGATCTCTGGCGCAGTACCTGCTGGGCAGGGGATTTGCGCCGGACCTGATATTTGAAACGATTCGAGGGGCAGAGGAGGGACATCGGCATGATGACAGGCAGTGAGATCAGGGAAAAATTCTTGAAATATTTCGAGGAGCACGGACATACGATCGTCGCCAGTTCGGGGCTCATTCCAAAGGATGACCCCACGCTTCTCTTCACCAACTCAGGCATGGTGCAGTTCAAGAACTGCTTTCTCGGCCTGGAAGACCGGGGGTACACCCGTGCGGCCAGTTCACAGAAATCCGTCCGGGCCGGAGGCAAGCACAACGACCTGGAAAACGTCGGATACACCGCCCGTCACCACACGTTCTTCGAGATGCTGGGAAACTTCTCCTTCGGCGACTATTTCAAAAAGGAATCCATCGCCTGGGGCTGGGAATTCCTGACGGAAAAGATGGGGCTCCCCAAGGACAAACTCTGGATCACCATCTACAAGGATGACGACGAGGCCTTCGAAATCTGGAACAAACAGATGGGCGTCCCGGCGGAGCGGATCGTCCGAATGGGCATGGACAGCAATTTCTGGATGATGGGCGAAACAGGCCCCTGTGGTCCCTGTTCGGAAATTCTCTACGATCAGGGCCCGGGGGTGGGCTGCGGCCGCCCGGAATGCAGCGTCGAGTGCGACTGCGACCGCCATCTGGAACTGTGGAACCACGTCTTCACTCAGTTCGACCGGGACAAGGACGGAAACTTCACGCCCCTGCCGAAGCCCAACATCGACACGGGCATGGGTCTGGAGCGTCTGGCCGCCGTCATCCAGGGGGTCAGCAGCAACTACGACTCCGATCTCTTTACACCCATCATCCGTTTCGTGTCCAAAATCAGCGGGAAAGCCTACGGAGCATCCGCGGACAGCGACGTCTCCATGCGCGTCATCGCCGACCACAGCCGGGCCGTGACCTTTCTGATCGGCGACGGTTGCCTCCCAAGCAACGAGGGGCGCGGCTATGTCCTGAGGCGCATCCTCCGCCGGGCGGCGCGCCACGGCAAGATGCTGGGGCTGGAAAAGCCCTTTCTGAACGAAGTGGTCTCCGTCGTGGTCGAAGCCATGAAGGACGCCTACCCGGACCTGATCGACAAGGAATCCTATATTCGGAAAGTGGTTGTCAACGAGGAGCAGCGCTTCATCGAAACCCTCGATTCCGGGCTTCGGATCCTCGGCGACGAGGTGGAAGCCTTGAAAAGGGCGGGCGGGACCGTCGTGCCCGGCGAGGTGGTGTTCAAGCTCTACGACACCTTCGGGTTCCCGGTGGACCTGACGGCGGACATCGTGCGGAAAGACGGTTTGACTCTGGACAACGATGGCTTTGAAAAGGCCATGGAGGCCCAGCGCGAACGGGCCCGGGAATCCTGGAAGGGAAGCGGCGAGCAGGCCATTGCCGACAGTTACATGAAGCTGTCCGTCAAGGGGGTCGCAACGGCATTCATCGGATACCACGGTGTGACCGAATCCGTCTCCCGCATCTCGGCCATCCTGAAGAAGGACGAAGCCGTGGACACGCTGTCGGAAGGGGAGAATGCGGAAATCTTTGTGGAGGAGACGCCCTTCTACGGCGAAAAAGGCGGCCAGGTGGGGGACACCGGCGTGATCGAAGGGGAAGGCTTCCGTTTCGAGGTCTGGGACACCCAGTGGCCCCTGGACAACCTGATCACACACATCGGAAAGCTGAAGCAGGGGACGCTGAAGGTCGGCAACCGGGCGGAGATGAAGGTGGACCGCCCCGTCCGTCGGGCGACGGAGGCCCATCACTCCGGCACGCACGTCCTGAACGCCGCCCTGAAAAGGGTCCTCGGAGACCACGTCAAGCAGTCCGGCTCTTTGGTCAATCCGGAACGTCTTCGCTTCGACTTCACCCATTTCTCAAAAATTGAAGATGCGGAAATGGACCGAATCGAAACCATCGCCAATGCGATCATCCGCGAAAACGCAGCCGTGGAAACCCGTCTTTTGCCCAAGGAAGAGGCGATGAAGACGGGGGCGGCCGCGGTGTTCGACGAAAAGTACGGCGACGTCGTGCGGCTGGTCCGGATGGGCGATCACAGCATGGAGCTCTGCGGGGGCACCCATGTGGAGCGCACCGGCGACATCGGGGCGTTGAAGGTGGTCAGCGAATCGGCCGTCGCGGCCGGTGTGCGGCGCATCGAGGCAGTCACCGGCGAGGAAGCGCTCAAATACTTCAAGAAGGTCGAGGCAGAGTTGAAAAAATCGGCAGCCCTTTTAAGGGTCAACCCACTGGAACTGTCCGAACGGATCGATAAAATCCAGAAACACCAGAAGGATCTGGAAAAGGAGATCGAGGCCCTGAAAAGCAGGCTGGCCGCGAAGGACCTGTCCGATCTGTTCAAGAAGGTCAAGGAAATCAAAGGAATCCGTATCCTGGCCACGCAAGTGGATGCCTCCGATGTCAAGACCCTGCGCGACTTCGGCGACAAGCTGCGGGACAAAATCCAGTCGGGCATCATCCTGATCGGCAGCAAGGCCGGCGACAAGGCCATGCTCCTGTGCCTGGTCACCAAGGACCTTGCCGACAGATACCACGCGGGGAACATCATCAAGGAAATCGCCCCGATCGTCGGGGGAAGCGGCGGCGGCCGTCCGGACATGGCGCAGGCGGGCGGGCCGAAACCGGAAAAGCTGGCTAACGCCCTGAAGAAATTAAAGGAACTGATCTGATCGCCCTCACCGGGCCAGAGTTCGAATCACAAGAAAAAGGGCGGGGTACAACACCCGCCCTTTTTCTTGTCCGCAGTCTCTTTCCTCAAATCGCTTTCGACGAAACCCTCTTCAACATCTGCAGCGCAAAATCCCTCGCATCGTCAAGATCGGCCTTGTCCGGGTGCCCGGCGGCGCCCTGCGCCTCTTCCGCCCAGGCCCTGTTTTCCGGCTTCTTCATCAGGAATTCGATAACCTTCGGATCCACCTTGCCCCTGCATCCGAAGTGCCCGATCACCTTGGCCCCGGCGGCCAAACCGATCGCATTTTCAAATGCCTGCTTCGGAAGCTGCCCGCCGCGAAGGGAGCCGTGGGTCGAGAAAAAGGCCACTTTCTGATTTTCCTGCAGCGCCTTGATGAACGGCTGCGCTTCGCCGGGTACGCTGTGGACCTGAACCGGAAATCCGCAGAAGATCAGATCGTATCCCGCTGTGTTTTTTACATCCCGGATCGGCAACAGCTCCTTGTCCACAGGAAGCGCCTCGAAGATTGCCTTTGCCACCTTTTCCGTATTGCCTGTTTGCGTGTAGTATGCAACCAATGCCTTCATCCCGTCCTCCTGGTTGATAAAATCAGAAGACATTCCGGGGCAGCAACCTGCCCCGTCAGTCCTTGCTGTTCTCGTATCTCAAATACGTGTCGATATCGGGCGTGTAGACCTCCACATGCCGATCCCCTTTCATCACAACCAGCGTCCGAGCCGGGAGGATCGAGTACCAGATCCCGATCCGGCGTCCCTGATCGTCGACAACGGCAAATCCATACTGCCGTTGACCAACCTGCCAGGCCCGGGTCTGCATCTGCAAAACGAGGTCCCGAAAACGCGCCGGTGTGGGGTCGATCCGCTTCCATAGGGTCGAATCCAGGACATAGTCCTTGTTCATGCCCAGAAGCGCGTTGGGATATTCGTCTGCCCCGCTCACATAGTAGTTGAGCCCGGCATCGAGCTGAAAAGATTCAAAGGCCGTCGTCGCGGAGCCGTCCGGCACGATGGAGCCGTATTTTCCGGCCAGCAGGCCGGCACAGCCGAAACTGGAAAATGCCAGCGCCACAAACAAAATCATATATGACATCGATATTTTCCGCATATGGACTGCCTCCTTCTTCATCTTTCCCGGATTTTTCGTCAACCATCTGCAGATTCTGTCTATATCCCAATCAACAACAATTTACAACAATCATCCGGATTTTTTGAAAAAGCATCCTTTCCCGCTATTGAAACCCCGGAACATCCCGTTGTGGATCAAGATCCTCAGGCAGGAGCGATGCGGGCTTTTCCCGCATGGCCTGCGTCAGCACGGCATCCCCCTCGTAAATGTCCGGACGGAACTGCATCTCTCCGTGCCGATCCACCCAGGCCGTCAAATAGAGAATGTGAACGTCGATCGGCTCCTTCAGTCTCAGGATCTGCCTTTTCCCCTTTCCGATTTCGGCCAGGATTTTCTGGCGGTCCCAGCGCAGATCCTCTTTCAGCAGGTACTCGGCCAGAGCGACGGGCCTGGCGATGCGAATGCAGCCGTGGCTGAAAGTCCGCCTGGTTCTCTTGAAAAGATGGCGCTCCGGCGTGTCGTGGAGGTAGATGTCGAATTTGTTGGGAAACATGAATTTTACGCGGCCGAGGGCATTTCCCGGCCCGTAATCCTGCCGAAAATAGTATCTCAGGTTTTCCTCGTTCAGACGGGACCAGTTGACCTTAGCCGGATTCACAAGCCGCTCCTGGCGCTGCCAGTACTCGATGACCTTGATTCTCTTGCGGTCCAGGTAGGTTATGTCCTTTTTGACGCTGGGCAGAATCTCCTTGACGGCAATGGACTGGGGAATGTTCCAGTAGGGATTCAGCTCGATATAGGTCATCTTGCCGCTGAAAACCGCGGTACGCTGATTCTGCTTCCCCACCACGATCGGCATATTCATGACGACCCGGCCGGCTTCCATAACTTCCAGATCAAAATCTGCAATGTTCACGAGAATGTATCGACTCCCGTTCTCTTCGGGAAGCCAGCGCAGCCTCTCCATGTTGATGGCGATCTGCCCGATCCGCGTTTCCACCGGAACATTCAGCTCTTTCAGCGTGGCCGTGTTGACGAACCCGTCTGTTTTCAAACCCTGCCTCTTCTGAAATTTCTGAATCGCCTTTTTCAGGGATTCCTCCTGGGAACGGGGATGGGAATGTCCGGTCATTTCAAGATCGCCGGACAATTCAAGTCGCTTCCGCAGCAGGGACAGGTACCGGCCATAATCCTTCCTGCCCTTCAACGAGCGGGGATGAGGAACGACAGGCCAGCCGCCTTCCCTCGACAGTTGCCGGTAAACAGCAAGCTTTTTTTTCAGTTCCGTGTAAAGGGGGTCACGGGGGGTCAGACGCTGCAGGGCGTCCTCGACATGGCCGGATTCGACGGCCTCGGCCACAATATCGAGAAGCGAGGCATCTTTCTGATAGGCAAGCCAGTCCGGATAAAGCCTTTCCGGATCGACGCGTCCGTTCAACAGGTGGTGCCCGTACAGGACAAAGGCATCCGTCAGCAGCAGTTCCAGGTCGATCCGTCCGGCAAGGGGGAATCTCTCTTTCCTCGCAATGCGGTTCTGCCATTCCGAAACCAGCGAGGAAATGTGATCGAGGTGGTAATCTTCCGGCCTCAGGCCTTCATGTTCAGCCTCGCGGACCGCTTGCAGGAAGGATTCGACATGAGGCAAGGGTCCCCCGTCATCGATCCAGGCCGGTTGAAAATGCCTGTCCCGGTAAAGCTCCCGGAGCGCCGAGGGCGCATAGATGAAACGCTCTCCGCAGGACATCCGGGAATCGGCATCCACTGTATCAAAACGCTTCTCGATCTGTGCCGTAAGGGGAGACAGCGTGCTTTTCGCCATTAAAACGCCTGCAAAGACGAAAAGCGAGATCACGACACCGACTCCCGCAACAGCGAGCAGCCTGCCATTCATTGTCCGCATGGAACGCTTCTTGTCCTTAAAATGATTTGAAAAACGGTGTTTATCTGCCACAAACAGAACTGAAAAAGCAATCATTTTCACGAGGGCCCGCACTTTCAGGGTTCAGAAGGTTGAATTTACTGATATTCTGGTATTTTAACCCCTTTAGGACCTTGACAAACGGACCGGGGATGACTATATAAGCCGCTCTGAACAAGAAACGAAAAAGGAATATTCAAGAAAGGCTTCTCCTCATTATGCCAGCATCATTCATGAGCGCCATTACGCCGATCCTGAGCGGAATGGAACTGGTGAAGGTTCCCATCAAAGCAACCGACACCTGGGTCGAACTCAGCGACCAGTTGATAACCTATGAAATCGACATGATGAAAAACATCAACGACGCGGCATGGAACACGACGCACCAGCTCCTGCCGTGGGCCGGCCCGCTTTCGCATAACGGCATTTCCAAATTCCTGGACATCTGCCAGGAGAGTGCGGACAGATTGCTGAAACACACGAAAGAGAGCATCACTACCAATTTTGACCGTTTCCATCAGGAGCGGCAGGGCGAACTCGAATTCATCAAGCTCTTCACCGAAGAGGTGCCCTGCCAGGACTGGTCGATCCGAGATGCATCCCGGCATGTGCTGCTCGATCTGCCAAGCCTCAAGCTGATCGACATCTCCGCCAAGGCTCCGCACAGCGTGCAGAACTACACAGTCGTTTTCGCCCCGCGAGCCGGTCATCATTCCAACATTGCCGAGCAGACCGCCATTTACATGCGGGACCAGGGCCTGACCCGGATGGCGGTGGTGGAGCAGAAATGCGCCGAAGACATCCCGCTTTTCGTCGACGGGAAGCGGCATCACGAGGATTTCGAAAACCAGATCGAACAGTACCGTCAGGTCCTGGAACACGTCCGGAAACTGACCGGCCATCCCGCCCACCTGGTTGCAATCTGCCAGCCCGGACCGCTCCTGATGATGACCCTGATCCTGAATCCGGATCTGGGAAAGACCTTCGGCTCTGCCGGATCTCCCATGCACACGGAGGCCGAACACGGCTACCTGACCGATTTTGCCAGAGTTATGGGAGAGGATTACATCGACAAACTGATCTCCCTGTTTTGCCACACCGTCTCGGACGAGCATGTCGGCGTGGGCAGGAAATGCTTCGACGGGCGCATTCACGTTCTCGGATTTTACCTGCTGGGCATGGACCAGCACCTTGCCAATTTCAACAACCTGCTGTCGGATCTGAGGCATGGCAATCAGGAGGCTGCCGAGCGTCAGAAGGTCTTTTACCAGTGGTATAATTATGTCCTTCATTTTCCCGTCAGCTTTATTCAGGACACCTACAAAAAGATCTTCATCCGCAACGAACTGATTCATGGCACGCTGGAAATCGGCGGACGAAAAATCGGCATCCAGGACTATCCAGCCTCCGTGCCGATCTGGGCGCTGGGCGGGACCGCGGACCAGATCTGCCCGCCAGGTCAGGCCACGGGCCACATGGACCTGCTCGATTCCGTGGCGCCGGAGGACAAACTGACCATGACCTGCGATGGCGGGCACATGGCCCTTTTCCGCTCACAGAGGATTTTGAAGGACTACTACAGCCGGATCGTGGCCTTTCTTCTGGAGAGAAGCGACAAACGGAAAAGGGGATGATCCCTTTCCGGATCGATCACTTGAATATCCGGCATGATCGTGATATCGGGGAGCCTGCTGAAAAAAACGCAAACGTCACAGACCGTGAAACGCACAATTCGGAAATAACATAACGGGCAGGAACCTTCTCATGAACACATTCAAGGCCGCGACCTACAATGTGAACTCCATCCGCTCCCGCCTCCACATCATCATCCCCTGGCTCAAGGAAAATCGCCCCGATGTTCTGTGCATGCAGGAAACCAAGGTCGATGATGCCCGGTTCCCGGCGGCTGAATTCGAAGAGGCCGGCTATCACGTCGTCTTCCGTGGAGAAAAACAGTACAACGGCGTTGCCGTGGCCTCCCTGCGAAAGCCGGAGCGGATTTCCTTCGGCCTGAACGACGGGCAGGGCCCGGACGACGCCGACCGCCTGATCCTGGTCGAACTGGCGGGCATCACGCTGCTCAACACCTACGTCCCGCAGGGCCGCGACCGCGAGCTGCCGCAGTTCGCCTACAAGCTTCAATGGTTCGGCCGATTCCGGAATTTCCTGGAAAAGCACGCTTCTCCGGCCAGGCCGGTGATCTGGCTCGGCGACCTGAATGTCGCCCCGGAAAACATCGACGTGCACGACCCGAAGCGGCTGCTTGGACATGTCTGCTTCACACCGGAAGTGTGGGATGCCTTCGCAGGCGTCAAATCCTGGGGACTGACGGACATCTTTCGCAAACACCATCCGGGGGAGGCAAAAAATTACACCTTTTTCGATTACCGGGTGCCCAACTCGGTAAAGCGCGGACTGGGCTGGCGTATCGACCATATCCTCGCCACGACGCCGTTGGCTGAAAAATCCATCGGCTGCCACATCGACATGCAGCCCCGGAACTCGGAAAAGCCATCCGACCACACCATTCTCGTCGCCGAGTTCAGGCCGTGAGCCCCAGATGGACGAGATTTCCGAAACCATAAGGAAGAACAAAGAGATTTCGGAAAAATTTTACGCAATCGAAAAATCCCTGACCGCTTTCACCGACCCCGGAGACCTGTTCGAGAAACTGATTCCCCGTCTTCGGGAAGAATTCGCGATCCCCTTCGTGTGGATATCCATCATTCGCCGGCCGGAAACTGCCCGGCTGATCCGGTCGCTGGAATCATCCGCCCTGCTGAAGGATCACGTGAACCTCATCGACGAGGCGGCATTCCTGGGCCTCGTCACCGGGGCAAAGCCGGTCCTGGCAAACCGGGATCTTCGGCCTTTCTACCGGCTTTTTCCGAAAAACAAGAAATATTTCATCAAATCCATTGCCGTTGTTCCGATTTCGCTGAACGGGCGCATCATCGGCAGCATCAACCACGGGGATGCGGCCCACACGCGCTACGAACCGGACCTTGACACAAGCCTGCTCGAGCGGCTCGCCGGGTCCCTTTCTTCCCGCCTTTCGACGCTCATGCCTCCCGATCCGACCAGCGCGGACCGCTGAACCGGGAGACGGCTGAATGAAGCATCACTATCCCCGCAGCACACCAAAAAGAAGGCATCAGAAGGCCCCCGGGCATCATGATCTTCCCCGGATGAGGGCGGATGCGGAGCCGGTCCTGAAGAGCGTTTTTGCCAGGATCGGGAGGCCCGATGATGCGCCGTTTGTGCCAGACCCATTTCAGAGCGAGGCCCTGCGGGCGATACAGGAGGCGGACTGCCTGGTGGTGGCCCCGACGGGGTCCGGAAAAACCTGGATCGCGCAGGAGGCGATCCGGTCCTTTTTCAACCGGGGAGGGCGCTGCTGGTACGCTTCGCCGCTGAAGGCCCTCTCCAACGCCAAGTGGGTCGAATTCCGCCATGTCTTCGGAGACGGCGAGGTCGGCATCCTGACGGGCGACACCAAGGAGAACGCCGATGCCCCGATCATCGTCGGCACCACGGAAATCCTGAGAAACCAGCTCTACGATGTGATGCACCGCGGCGAAAACATGGACTGCGACCTGGTGATCCTGGACGAGGCCCATTTCCTGGGGGACCCGGACCGGGGCGTCGTCTGGGAGGAGATCCTGATTTACCTTCCGGTCCGGATCAATGTTTTGCTTCTGTCAGCGACCATCGGCAACGCCGCGGAGATCGCAGGCTGGCTGCGTTCGATCCGGGGGAAAGCCTGCACCGTCATTCGGGAGGAAAAAAGGCCCGTCCCCCTTTACCCGCTGTTCCTGCACCCTTCCGGCCGGGTCATGCCCTACCTGGAAAAAAACAGGATCTACGGACGGATCGCGCAGTTTCAGGAGGACAAGGCACAGAACCGGCAGCGCCGCGGCGGCGCGCCTCCCCATTTCGGCGACATCATCCGCGTCCTCGACCGGTTCCGGCTGCTTCCGGCGATCTTCTTCCTCAAATCGAGATCCGAATGCGACGCCGCCCTCAAGACCTGCACGGGCAACAACGGGCGTGAAGAAGACGACTCCTTCGGATACGACCTGGAGGAGACCCTCGGCCGCTCGCCCTATCTGGCAAATCACAGGCAGCTTCACCATCTTCGGAAAGCCCGGGTTGCCGCCCACCACGGCGGTCAGCTCCCGGCATGGAAATTTCTCGTGGAAACGATGATGAAAAAGGGTCATCTGGACGCCATCTTCGCCACCTCCACCGTCGCCGCGGGCGTCAACTTCCCCGCCCGCACGATCGTCCTGTTCAATTCGGACCAGTTCAACGGCCATGAATTCAGCCCCCTGCGGGGTACCGAATTTCACCAGATGACCGGGAGGGCGGGTCGTCGTGGCCAGGATCGCATCGGCTTTCTCATGGTCATCCCCGGCCGCTTCATGGATATCGCCCATATTCAAAAGCTCCTGTCCCTGGCGCCGGAAGACATTTTCAGCCGGATCCGAAATGACTTTTCCATGATTCTGAACCTCCTTCTGTCCCAGACGCCGGAAGACATCCGGGAAATCTTCGCGAAATCCCTGGCAAGCTACCAGCGGAAGCGGCGGGGAACGTCTTTTGCGTTCGGAAATGAGGGCTCGGACCTGTGGGATGATTTCCTGATCCACCTGGATTTCCTGAAAGCGGAGGGGTTCGTGGACCAGCGCGACCGGCTCACCGATACAGGCCTCTGGGCGTCGAAGCTGCGACTGGACCAGCCCCTGCTCATTGCCGAATGCCTGCGGCGAGAAGCATTTCCGAGGCAGGACGAGCGGTTGCTGGCGGCAGTGGTGGCCCCGTTCGTCTATGACGGAGACCAGGAAAGCCGAGTCAACCTCAAGAAGATGACTCGAAAGCTGGGGCTCGCATGCCGTCGGGTCGTCTCGGCCCTGGCCCCTCTGTCAAAGCGGATGGAGGAAGGCGCCTTTGCCGTCTCCCCCCTGTACCTGTGGACCAGCATGGTCATGTATGAGTGGGCAAAGGGGGGCGAATGGGACGAGATCGTCCAGCGGGCGGGCATCGTCGACGGTGACATGGCCATGCTGGTTTTGAGGACGGCCGATAACCTCCGCCAGCTCACCTCCCTGAGGGAAACGCATCCGGAAATCGCGGAGCTTGCCATGAAAGCCAGGGAAGCCATTTTACGGGAGCCGGTGATCTTTGAATAACCCCATCTTTCTCGCAATTGTTTCTTGACATCTGCATCGGCAAAAGGATATAAGCCGTCTTCCACGCTGACCAACCCATCTGCACCCATTGCGTCCCCATCGTCTAGTGGCCTAGGACACGGGCCTTTCACGCCTGTAACCGGGGTTCGACTCCCCGTGGGGACGCCAAAATATTAAATTAGTTTCAACAACATACAAAACACAACCTGATCAAAGAAAAGCCATTTCAGGAGTTGACGGCTCCCGAGACGGCTTTTTCTTTTTGTGATGCGTTTCCTGTAACAGTCCTTTCTTTCGGCTTGAAAGGCAAAACCTTGCCTCTTTGTTGAGAAAAAGCTTCCAGTGCTGAACGTACACTCTCATGACCTAGCGACCTGATGTATTTAGCCGTAGTCGTTGCACTCTCGTGCCGCAAAACAGACTGAATATCGGCAACCACATAACCCAGTTTGTAC
>JAXDBM010000087.1:0-36990 GCA_034678725.1 Syntrophales bacterium
GAGGACTACGAGTTCCTTGTCAACATCAACATGGGCTATGAGTGCCTGAACGAGGACCAGATTGCCCGCCTGCGGCGCATCGCGGGTCGGAAGTGGCTGATGGGGGACGAATGGCGTTCCCTCCTCAGCGAGGAGGAGCTGAAGAACCTGAGCATTCCCCGAGGGACGATCACGGCGGAGGAGAAGAAGATCATCGACAACCACGCGACCGTAACCTACAAGATGCTCTCCCAGCTCCCCTTCCCGAGGAAGATGAGGCACGTGGCGGATTATGCGGCCGGTCATCACGAGAAACTGGACGGCACGGGCTATCCCCTGGGCCTCAAAGATGAACAGATTCCCATTCAGGTGCGCATCTTGACCCTGGCGGATGTCTTTGAGGCGATCACGGCCAAGGACCGCCCCTACAAGAAAGGGAAAAAGCTTTCTGAGGTTATGTCCATCATGCGGGGCATGGTGAAAGACCGGCACCTCGACGCGAATCTTTTCGATCTGTTCATTCGGGAACGGATTTATCTCGACTACGCGGTGAAGGAGCTGGATCCGCGGCAGGTCGATCAGTTGGACTTCGATCTTCTGCTTTGCTCAGCGAATTGATTTCCTTCTCGATGCTCCGCCCTCTTTCGCTGCCTTTCGGAAAATGGGGCCGGGCGGCCTGAAAATGAAAGAGGGCGCTTTCCCTTTTCCTTTTTTTCTTGAAGTAAAGGCCGAAGTGGTAGTGTGAGTTTCCGGAATCGCCGGTCCGGCCGTATGCCACGGCCATGTTGTAATGGATGTCCTCATCGGCAATCTTTTCCGGATTCAGCCGGCCGTAGATTTTGACGGCGGACGCGAAATCTCCCAGGGCCTCATAGGATTTGGCCAGGTGAATCAGGGCGATTTCGTTTCCTTCATTCAGGGTCGGAACCTTCTGCAGCAGCTCGATGGCATCGGCGGGTCGGCCGGCTTTGAGGCAACTGATGCCGGTGTGAAGCAGAATGTCCTCGTCGGCCGGGGCGCGCTGCAGCGCCCGCTTGAAGTTTTCCAGAGATTGGGACAGGAGACCGAGCTTTTCCTGGATGAGCGCAAGACCGAAAAGCGCATCCACGTCATCGGGGTTCTTCTTCAAGGCCTGCTCGTATTCCCGAAGGTCATATTCCAGGTTCTTGTTTTCCAGAACGAGCATCGCCTGGACCCGCTTCAATCCGCCCACGACCGAGTCTTTTCCCCGCTGCCGGTAGATGGTCTGCAGCAGGCCGTCCAGGTAGCGGATCCGCTCGTCCGTTCCCGGGTGTGTCAGGAAGTAGGAGGGGACGGTGTTGGAGTAAAATTCATACCGCCTCATGATCCGAAGAAAGTCGAGCATGGCCTTGCCATCGTACCCGGACTGGACCAGGGTTGCCATGCCGAGCCGGTCCGCCTCCTCTTCATGTTCCCGGCTGTACTGCAAGGTCAGGTGGGTGGCGGCGGCCATGGAAAAAGCGGCAACCGCGGCGGTTCCCTGTCCGCCTCCGCCGAAAAGCGCGCCGGCCAGAATGGCGGCCAGCGAAGCGATGGACACTTTCTGAGATTTGTCCAGGATGGCGGCGATGTGCCGCGCGTTCGCGTGTGCGATTTCATGGGCCAGGACGCCGGCCAGTTCGGCTTCATTTTCCACGAGGCGGATCAGCCCGGTGTTGATGTATACGTACCCGCCCGGCGTCGCGAAGGCGTTGACAGCGGAGCTTTTCACAATGAAAAACCGGAAATCGAAGGGGGCTTTGCGGCTGTGCGCAAGAACCAGATTTCCGATGCGCGTGAGATAGTCCGCCGCTTTCCGATTCTGGTCCAGATACCCGTGCTTTGCCAGCTTGTCATGGAATTCCCTTCCCACCTTGTTTTCGTCCTCGATGGTGAAAGCGCCGGACGCGTGCGCAGGAAGGAAGAGGCCGAGAAACAGGATCAGCATCCAGAACGCAAAACGGGAAGGGACCCTTTTCAAAGCGGGCACGCCCGGGATCGTTTCCGGGGACAGATTCATGAAGCGGGTCCATCGTGCAAGGGAGTTAAACATGGCGGCCGCAAAATAGGTTTGTGCTTTTCAAGGTCGATTGTGTTATGTGCAGAATCAATCTGATATTTATATGAAAGAGCTGATTCACACAAGGAATATCTCGGTACGCTGTTACGAGACGGAGGAGGCGGCGCTTCTGGTGGAAGGATCGCTGGCCGACGAGCGCCTGTTCCCCTTTTTCCTCTATTCGGCGAATGAAGCGCGCGGCCCCGGCGTGGTCCATCACATGAGCATCCGCCTGCGGCTCTCCCTGCCGGAACTGAAGATTCTTGATGCAGATGCGGAAATGCCGGTCGTGCCGGTCTTCGAGTGCCGGGAGATTGCCGAGTCCGTGAGGAGACTCATCGGTCTTCGGATCCGGCCGGGATTCACGAATGAAGTCCGGCGGCTTCTGGCAAAGACGGCAGGTTGCCTGCACCTGACCCATCTGATCCTGGCCATGAGTTCCGCGGCGGTGCAGGGGCTGTGGACCTATTACAGCCGGAAAAAGACGGGCGGCCCCGTGCGAAAGCCGGAAATGGACGGGTCCATGATCGTCGACAGCTGCTGGCTCTGGCGCGGGGACGGACCCCTGGCGGCGCGGTTCCGGAAAAACCTGAAAGAAGGAGTTCCTTCCAAAAAAAGACTGCTGATTACCATCGACGGGCCGGCGGGCGCCGGTAAAAGCACCGTGGCCCGGATGCTTGCAGAAAAACTTTCCTACTCCTGCCTGGAGACCGGCGCCCTTTACCGGGCGCTGGCCTATCGCTGCATTCGGGAAGGGCTTGCGGCGGCGGATGAAAGCGGGATTGCCGATCTGTGCGACCGGATTCATGTCACCCTGAAAAGCGAAGCGGGCTCCATGCGGATCTTTGCGGACGGCGAAGACGTCACGGACCGGATTCGCAGCGAGCCGGTGGGTCTGCTGGCTTCAAACCTGTCGGCCATGGCTCCGGTCAGGGAGCGGTTGCTTTCCGTCCAGCGCGACGCGGGGAAAGAGGGCGGGGTCATCGCCGAAGGCAGGGATATGGGCACAGTGGTGTTTCCCGAGGCGGACTTCAAATTTTTTCTGGATGCCAGCGCGAGTGAACGGGTCGAAAGGAGGCGCCGGGAAATCCTGGCGCGGGGAGACGCAGTCCCGTATCGGATCGTCCGGCGGGACCTTGCCGCGAGAGACCGTCAGGACCGGGAGCGAAAAGTCTCCCCTCTCCGGACGCCTGAGGATGCCACCGTGATCGACTCGACGCATCTGTCCGCGGAAGCGGTGGTCGCACGGATCCTGTCCGTCCTGGAAGACGGGCGCCCTGAAGCATGACGTGTTCAATCCGCTTGAAATTCGGATTTTGTTGTGATAAATGAGTAAAGTTATACAAAGACATTCAACTTTTCAGGGGGGGTAACGGTTCAATGGTTAACAATGATAACTTAATGTCGGAACAGGATTCCCAGCAGGAGGAAACGCGTGCATCCCAGCCGGAAGCGGCGGCCGTTCAACCGGCGCCGGGCAGGGAAGAGGCTCTGGGATTCAAGGAACTCTACGAGCAGAGCCTGCAGAACGTGCAGCTGGGGGCGGTCGTCACCGGAAAAATCGTGCAGATCAATGCCGATACCGTCATGGTCGATGTCGGCTGGAAAACGGAAGGATACATACCCATCCGGGAGTTGAAAAACGACGAGGGGAATCTGACCATCGCAGTGGGCGATGAAATCGAAATCCTTGTCGACCGGCGGGATGGCGACGGCAACCTCGTTTTGTCCCGGGACAAGGCCGCGAAAATCAAAGTCTGGGACGATGTTAAAAAGGCCAGTGAACAAAATGCGGCCATCCGGGGCACCGTTGTGGAGCGGGTGAAGGGCGGGCTTTCCGTGGACATCGGGATTACGGCGTTCCTTCCCGGTTCGCAGGTCGATATCCGGCCGGTCCGCGATCTGGACCGTTTTGTCGGTCAGACCTTGATGTTCAATGTCATCAAGTATGACCGGAAAAGAAACAATGTCGTCTTGTCGCGCCGATCCATCCTCGAGCGCGAGCGGGAAGCGGAGAAGCGGGAGACCCTGGAGCGGCTGGAAGTGGGGGAAATCGTCGAGGGGGTCATCAAGAACATAACCGACTACGGCGTCTTTATCGATCTGGGCGGCGTGGACGGGCTGCTGCATGTCACCGATATCTCCTGGGGCCGGATTACCCGCCCCGCGGACAACTTTACCAAAGGGGACCGGATACAGGTCAAGGTGATTTCCTTCGATCGGGAGAAGGAGCGTGTCGCCCTGGGTCTCAAACAACTGATCACCAATCCCTGGGAAACCATCACGGATCGATATCCCGCGGGATCCATCCTTCCGGGCAGGGTTGTAAACGTCACGGACTACGGCGTATTCGTGGAACTGGAGCAGGGCGTGGAGGGATTGATTCACATTTCGGAAATGTTCTGGACTCGCGAGATCAAGCATCCCTCCAAGGTTCTCAGCTTGGGGGATCAGATCAATGTGATGGTCCTCGATGTGAATCCCGGCGCCAAGCGGATCTCCCTGGGGCTGAAGCAGACCACACAAAATCCCTGGGAGACGCTCCGAGAGAAATATCCGGAAGGCAGCGTCGTCCGGGGCGTAATCCGGAACATTACGAACTTCGGAATCTTTGTGGGAATCGAGGACGGTATCGATGGCCTGATACACATGTCGGATATTTCCTGGCGGCAGCGGGTGAAGCACCCTTCGGAGCACTTCAAGAAGGGTCAGGAAATCGAGGCCATGGTGCTGAACATCGATGTCGAACATGAGAAGTTTTCCCTGGGCATCAAGCAGATCGAGAAAAATCCTTGGGAAGACCTGGACCGGAAGTACAAACCCGGTACGGTTGTCACAGGCAAAGTGACCAACCTGACCGATTTCGGCGTTTTCGTCGAGCTGGAGGAAGGAATCGAAGGCCTGGTTCATATTTCTGAAATCAGCCAGAAAAGGGTCAAGTCATCCTCCGATCTGTTTGCTGTGGGCGACACGATATCGGCAGTGATCAAAAATCTGGATCTGAAAAGCAGAAAAATCAGACTCAGCATCAAGGATCTGGAGGGTCCGTCCTCGGAGGAAGGGTCTTCCGTCCATGCCTATCTGAACAACCGGGAGAATGTGGGTTCCAACCTGGGCAAAGCGCTGGCGGATGTCAAGATCGTGGATATCAAGGGATCATGAGAAGACATCCGGTCATTCTGGGTCTGCTGTTGCTTCTCCTGGTTTTTTTCATTTTTTTTCTATTGGCCTATTTCCTGGGCATTTTCACGGGCAAGCGGTCTCTGCCCTTGGCCGACTCCATCGGCGTGCTGAACCTGGAGGGGGTTCTGCGGAGTTCGCAGGAGTTCGCGAGGCAGGCGGAGGAATTCGGGCGCGATGACGGAATCAAGGCGGTCGTCGTACGGATCGATTCGCCCGGCGGCGGCGTGGCAGCTTCGCAGGAAATCTATGCCTCGCTGGCGGAATTGAAAAAGAAAAAAAAGGTGGTCGTCTCCATGGGCTCCGTGGCCGCTTCCGGGGGATACCTGGTTGCCTGCGCAGCCGATAAAATCGTGGCGAACCCGGGCACCATCACGGGCAGCATCTCCGCCATCATGCATTTTGCCAATGCCGAGTCGCTCATGGAAAAAATCGGGCT
Organism: Syntrophales bacterium; assembly: GCA_034678725.1. GTDB lineage: Bacteria > Desulfobacterota > Syntrophia > Syntrophales > Fen-1087 > JAXDBM01. Next base: position 5,658 of record JAXDBM010000087.1, read on the forward strand.
GAAATCCTCGGTGGTCAAGAGCGGCAAGTTCAAGGACATCGGATCGCCGGTGCGGCCCATGACAACGGAAGAACAGGCCCTGATCCAGGATCTGGTGGACGACACCTACGATCAGTTGCTGGAAGTCATTTCTAGGGACCGGAAAATTCCCCGGGAGGCCTTGAAGCAACTCGCCGACGGGCGCGTTTTTACGGGAAGGCAGGCCCAGAAACTGCGGCTGGTCGATGATCTCGGGGATATGGGTCATGCCGTGCGTATGGCCGGCAAACTTGCCGGGATCAAGGGCACGCCGGAGCTGGTTTATCCCACCAAAAAGAAATCGACCTACTGGGAACTGCTGATGGAAAAGGCGGCATCGGCACTCGTCGGAGAATTGAATAAGGAGGGCAGCCGGTTTCAGCAGGGAGTCCATTATCTCTACGAGCCTTCATCATGATGAATTACAAGACCATCTTCATTGAAAAAAAGCCGGGATACGCCGTTGTCACCCTGAACCGTCCCAACGAAATGAACGCCCTGTCCCGAACCATGCGCCAGGAGCTGGAGGACTGCTTTATCCGGCTGGAAACCGATGCGGACGTCAGGGCGATCATCCTTACCGGGGGCGATTACATCTTTTCAGCGGGCATGGACATCAAGGAGATGGCCGTTCTTCCCGATCACGAAATCGATGACTACTTCAAGTCGATCGTCCGCTACCTGAAGCGCATCTACTCCTGCCCGAAGCCCGTCATTGCTGCGGTCGGCGGGATCGCGCTGGGCGGCGGATTCAACCTGGCCATTGTCTGCGACCTGATCATTGCTTCGGAGTCCGCCATCTTCGGGCATCCGGAATTGAAATTCGGATTGAATCCGCTCTTCAATCCGCTGCGGCAGATTGTGGGAATGGTCAAGGCGAAGGAAATCGCGATGCTGGGGGAACCGCTGGGCGCGAAAGAGGCGTTCCGGATCGGCCTGGTCAACAAGGTTGCATCCCCGGAGCAATTCATGGCGGAGGCCATGAATATGGCGCAGGAGCTTTCGCGGCGGTCGGCGAAAGCCATTGAGGCGGTCAAAAAGGTATCTCTGGTCGCGCCGCAACTGGACACGAGCTCCGCGCTCGATATGGAATTCGGTTTTTCGGCCTATCTCTTTTCAAGCCCGGAGCGAAAAAAACATATGAGCGATTTCTTCTTTATCGAACAGATGAAGAAAAGGAGACAAAAAAGCGGGGAATGACTTACAGCGCTTCCCATTCGTTGTCCGGCGACGCGAAGTCCCGAAGCTGATCTCTCCGCTTTTTGTGCTGAAGCTTTTTCAGCGCTTTGGCCTCGATCTGCCGGATTCTTTCCCGGGTCACCCCCATCATCTCGCCGACCTCCTCCAGGGTGAACGGTCCGAAATTGCAGGCTACCCAAGTGCAGTTGAGGAACGATTCATTCTTAAGACGCCATTCGCAGGTTGCGTCCTGGCACGTTTCCGCAATCAGATAACCCTTTTTCTTGCATTTGTAGGTGTTGATCACCGGTCCTGTCTCCTGTTTTGCGGTAATATATTCATTGATTCTGATTTGTCAATTGAACGGAGCGCAATCCTTCATTTGGGATGGAAGCGCTTTTCCAGCCTGTGGAGGCGATGGACGAGCGCCTGCTGCTCGAATGGTGTCGCCTCCGGGGCGCGGTCAATGGCGTGACGGACCAGTTCGAGGGCGCGCTCGGGATCGCAACTCCGGTGTTCATGCCACTTCGCCAGTTCGATGAGGGCAAACCGGTCCCCGTCATCTTCAAGGAGCATCTCTTGCCAGAGGCGGACCGCCTCCTCCCACCGGCTGTCCCGCTTGTGGATGAGCGAAAGCATCCGTCTGGCTTCCCGCGCGGCGGCCTCCCGTCCTGAAACGGCGACACATTCGAGCAGGTGCCGGGCCCTCGGGTCATCTTTTCGCTCGATCAGGAGCCGGGCAGCGGCCAGCGCGTCGCGGAGATCGGTACGAGTCCGTTCGCCGGGGACATCGATCAGCTCCGTCAGACGGGCCATCAGTCCCGCCAGGGAAATGACGTCCAGGCGGTTGTGTTCGAAAACGCCGGAGATCAGGCCGGGGTCGCGCCGTTTCAGCCATGCGAAATAGCGCTGCGGAATCTCGCTGCCTGGAATGTCGTCCCGTCGGAAGAATCCGAAGATCTTCTCCTCGATCGTGACGAGGCGGCAGTTTTCGAGACGGTGTCCGAGCAGGCGTCGGGCCGGATAGAGCAGATCCAGATGGGGCATTCCGGTCAGGGGATTTTGAAGGCGGTTCAGGATAAACCGTGTGGTCAGCAGTCCCACATCGAAGCTTTTGCCGTTGAAGGTGACGAGAAACCTTTTATTTTGGGCCAGCTTTGCCAGAATTGAAAGGGCCGCCCGCTCTTCGGCGAAATCCCGGACAAAGATCTGCCGGGTTGCAAAGCCGTCCTTTTCGAACCAGCCGAGTCCGATCAGGAAGGTCAGCGTCCCGCTGCCGCCGGCCAGCCCGGTCGTTTCCGTGTCCAGGAACAGGCCGTCCGTCAGGGGATGATTCTTGAGGAAGCGGTCATTGGCCAGAAGGGAAGCGGCATCCATGTTGATCCTCGAGAGGGATTCGATCGGCCGGTTGCCGTGGAGGGAGGAAGGGTCCGCGAGCCCATCCGATACGAAACAGGAGCCATGGAGCGTGGCGGCCTCCCATCCCGCGATGACATCGGTCAGCGAACGCACTTCCCGCTCGAAGGGCATGACGGGAAGGGCCGGCCGTGATTGCGGCCGACGTGCCAGGATCCGTTCGATCCGCGCGCGGAGGGCGTTGATCTCGCTTCGGCGGTCCGGCCGGTCCGCTCGACCGGTTTCACCGGTCAGCCGTTGGATTCTTTTGGTTACGCTCATGGCACAGTCTTTCATGGGGCTGCGGCGACGGGACGGGATGTTCGTGCCGGACAGCATTGCCTTTCCGGGAAGCGCGACCCCGTTTTTCTCTGTCTGACCACGAAGCCTACAGGATCCGTTCAATGATGGCCAGTGCGACGACTTTTGCCGACAGCCCGACATCCAGGGTCGGTCCGACGCAGGTCGGGCAGCCCTGCAGGCAGGGGCAGTTGCCGATCAGGTCGCGCGCCGACGAGAGCAGCCGCTGGTGTTCATCGAACAGGAGCTCCGCAAAGCCGATGCCGCCCGGATAGGCGTCGAAGATAAAGATGGTCGGATCGTAGGCGTCGACCATCGTCACAAACGATTCGTCCGCCGCCGCCCCCGCGGCGCCTGGAGCGGCTGTGAGGGTCCGGGCGGTTTTACCCTGCCGGACAAACCACTCGCCGCTCTTGTCGCCGATGGCGCGGTCGATGTCGTGCGGGTCCGCCATGAGCAGAATGGCCGCGAGATGATGCAGGCTGTAGGCCAGGCCTGCCAGGCCGTCGATCAGTTCGGACTGCGTGCAGGGGATCTCCATCAGCCGGTCTTTCGGAATGGTGAACCAGTAGCTCGTCGTGTGCATGTCCTTTTCGGGAAGGTTGACGTCTCCGAAACCGATGTTCTCCAGGGTGTAGAACTTGATCTTTTTATATCCGGTGACTTTGCGCACGACCTGAACCTCGCCGTGCTCGACGATGGCGTCCCGGTGGCGTTTTGTCCCGAAGCTGTCGATCACCCGGACGTGGGTGTACGTCATGGCGTCCGTGTAATAGTCCGTGTCCACCTTGCGCACATAGGCCTTTTTCCCGTCGAGGTCCAGCCGCGTCACATGATACTGCTGGGATTCGACCATGTAGATCGCATCCGTGTGGACCGTGGTGAAGGCGCCGTCCCAGTCCACCTCGGCAATGACCTGATGGTTCCCGGCTTCCGTGGCGTCGACGACCACGATGTTTTCGGGATTGACGCTCCGCAGACTGATTTCATCGGCGGGGTAGCTTTCCGCCGCCCAGTGCCAGCGGTCGGCCACACGGTGCAGGACCCCCTTGTCTTCGAGGTAATCGAGAAGCTCCTCCAGATTTTCCTTTCCGAAACGCTCGCCTTTTTCGAACGGGAGTTCGAAGGCCGCGCTTTTCAGGTGATGAAGCAGGATGAGAAGGTTGTCGGGATTCACGCGGCAGTGCTCGGGCGGGAGGGAGAAGAAGTAGTCCGGATGTTCGACGATGAACTGGTCCATGGGGCTGCTCCGGGCGATCAGAATGGCAAAGCTCTGTCCCGTGCGACGGCCGACCCGTCCGGCCTGCTGCCAGGTGCTGGCGATGGAACCCGGATAGCCGACCATGATGCAGGCCTCCAGATCGCCGATGTCGATCCCCAGTTCCAGGGCGTTGGTGCTCACCACGCCCATCACCTCGCGATTCCGCAGTCCCGCTTCGATCTGGCGCCGCAGGTTGGGGAGATAGCCGCCCCGGTATCCGGTCACGAACCTCGTGTCGAGAGGCTTTCCCCGGCTGAACCGGTCCTTCAGGTATTTGGTCAATACCTCGACGTTCAGGCGGCTGGTGGTGAAAACGATCGTCTGGATGGCGTTGGCGATGAGGTCCGCGGCCAGCTTTCTGGCCATGGTCAGGGCGGACTGCCGGATACCGAGCTCGCGGTTCACGATAGGCGGGTTGCAGAGAACGAGCGCTTTGGCAGCCGCAGGGGCGCCGCTTTTTGCAATCACCGCGACCGGCCTTTCCAACAGGTTTTCCGCATGCTCTCCGGGGTTGGCCACGGTTGCGGAACAGCAGATGAAAACCGGGTCCTGACCATAGAAGCGGCAGATTCGCACCAACCGGCGGATGACGTTCGTCAGGTGAGACCCGAAAACGCCCCGGTAGACATGCAACTCGTCGATGACGACGTACTTCAGGTTGCTGAAGAGCTTCAGCCATTTGGTGTGGTGGGGGAGAATCCCCGCATGGAGCATATCGGGGTTGGTCACCACGACATGGCCCTGCCTGCGGATGGCCCGGCGGGCGTCGTCCGGCGTGTCGCCGTCATAGGTGTAGGTCCGGATGTCACCGCCCAGTTCATGGATCAGGCCATGCACTTCGTGCATCTGGTCCTGGGCGAGGGCCTTGGTGGGAAACAGGTAGAGGGCGCGGCTCTCCGGCGCTTCGAGAATCCGTTGAAGCACGGGCAGGTTGTAGCACAGCGTCTTGCCGCTGGCCGTGGGCGTCACCAGCAGCACATGCTGCCCGTCCCGAGCTTTTTGGATCGCTTCGGCCTGATGGCTGTAGAGTTGTCCGATGCCCCTCTTTTCGAGGACAAGACGGAGGCCGGGGTGAATCCAGCCCGGAAAGGCGGCGTAACGGCCTTCCGTGGCCGGAAGTCGCCGGAACGACGTCACGGTTTCCATGAAGCGCCGGTTGTCTGCCAGCCGGGACAGCCATTCGTCCATGGTGAATTTGGCCATAAACCCTTCCTGGCGGCGGATCAGAGACGCTTGACCTTTTTCTGTTCGTACATGGCCGTATCGGCGCGGGTCATCAGATCATCGAGCGTGCGGGGATCTTCGGGATCGAATGCGGCCCAGCCGATGCTGATGTGCAACTGGTATGAGCGGTTTGCCTCGGCGTTGTGGCGGTCGAATTGGTGCTGCAGGCGCTTCAGGAGATATTCGGGACTGATGTCGGCGGTGTTGAGGGAAAGGATGGCAAACTCGTCGCCGCCGATCCGGGCGATGATGTCCGCTTCCCGGAAGGTTTTTTTCAGGATCGAAGCGACGTCCATGATGGCCCGGTCTCCCTCCAGATGGCCCAGGGCGTCGTTGATGATCTTCATGTAATCCAGATCGCAGAAAAAGAGCAGCATCTTCATCCGGGTCCGGCTGGACGACCGCATGTGCTGTTCCGCCAGGGTGGTGAATCCCCTGCGGTTGTAGAGGCCCGTCATCGGATCGGTCACTGCGAGGGCCCGCAGTTCCTCATGCAGCAGCTTGTATTCGGTGATGTCGGTCAGCAGGCCGCCGAGTCCCGCCGCGGCATCACCTTTGTCGCGGAGGGGCCGGACGGACGTGCGCATATCCAGGATCCGTCCATCCCGGGTCAATACGCGCAGTTCGGTGGTTTTCGTCCCGTCGATCAGGGCTTTCTCAAACCAGTCATGCAGGGTTGGAATGCCCTCCGCGGGAACGAATCTGGAAAAGGGCTGCCCGATCAGCTCATTCACACCGTATCCGATCACGCGCTCGACCGACGGGCTGACATAGGTGAAACGGCTCTGGGCATCCAGAGTATAAATCACGTCGTTCAGGTTCTCCACGATCGTCCGGAACTTCTCCTCGCTTTGCCGCAGGCGCTCTTCGGCGATTTTTTTCTCCGTGATGTCACGGGTGAGCCCCCGGAAGCCGATGGGGTTTCCCTTCTGGTCCCGAATCAGGAAGATGGAGGTCTGGACCTGGAGCGGTGTGCGGCTCTTCGTCATGATCTTCCATTCGAACAGTCTGGCCGGGGCGCCGGTCCGGTAAACCTCGTGGAAGGCCTGAAACACCTGTGCGGCGTTGGCGTCGTCCATGAGGATCCGGTAGTTGGCACCCCGCAGTTCCTCTGCCGCGTATCCCGTCAGCCTCGGGAGGATGTCGTTGAAAAAGGTGAACCTGCCCGTCAGGTCCACCTCGTAGTAGCCATCGTCGATGCTGTCGAGCATCTCGCGGTATTTTCGTTCGCTTTCAGAGGGGGGAAGCGGCTCTTTTCCATTTTTGGCTCCGGTCTGGAACGGCTGATGCGTCCTTTTCGCTTCGATCATGAATCCGCCCTTCTTTCACTCTGCCGATGGCGCTTCCCCATCCTCACCCTCGCTGAGACTCCATCGCACCCTACCGCTGATTCGGATCGCCCCCGAAATGGAAGCGATCAAAGTTTAATAGATATTATTGCAAATTATCATAAAAATTACAATCAAAAAGGCATTTGAGTCGGGTAGGTCGAAGCCGCAGTCATCCGCTCAGGGTCAAGACCTTTGCGCCGCGGATCTGGCCGGACTTCAATTCGGCCAGGGCGCGGTTCGCCTCCGCCAGGGGGAAGGTCTGAATCTGCGGCCGGACGGGAATGTCGGCCGCAAGCTTCAGGCACTCCCGAATATCCGAGCGCGTCACATTGGCGACGCTCTTGATTTCTTTTTCGAGCCAGAGGTCGGACGCATAATCCAGTCCGAGCAGCGCTTCCCGGTCGGCATCCTCCTTGCGGATAGCGTTGATCACCAGACGCCCGCCGCTCTTCAGGCTCCGCATTGCCGCCACAACCGGCTTCCAGACCGGTGTGGTGTCGATGACGGCCTGAAGCTTTTCCGGGGGAGAATCCTCCGTTCCGCCCGCCCAGACGGCTCCCAGATCCAGGGCGAAGCTCCGTTCCTTTTCGCTCCGTGCGAAAACGAAGATGTCCGTTTGCGGATAAAGCCGCCGGGCCATTTTAAGGACCAGGTGCGCCGAGGCCCCGAAACCGGTGAGGCCCAGCGGCTGACCGTTCCGGATGCCTGCCAGGCGGAGTGAGCGGTAGCCGATGGCGCCGGCGCACAGCAGGGGCGCCGCTTCCGCGTCGGAGAAGACCGCCGGGATCGGATAGGCGGAGCCTTCCGGAAGGGTCATGTACTCGCCATAGCCGCCGTTCCGGTCGCGGCCGGTCGCTTTGAAGTCCGGGCAGAGATTCTCCCTGCCCTCGGCGCAGAAAGGGCAGCGGCCGCAGGTGGAGTGAATCCAGCCGACGCCGACCCGGTCGCCCGCCTTGTGTGCCGTGACGTGATTCCCAACGGCGGCAACCCGCCCGACCACCTGATGGCCCGGGATGACCGGGAACTGAGGCGGCGGCGTGCGGCCCTCGATCTCATCCAGCTCGGTGTGGCAGACGCCGCAGGCGGAAACCCGGATCAGGATTTCGCCGTCCACGGGGGACGGGTCCGGCACATCCGCCATCTCCAGCGGGTGGCTGTTCTCCCGAAAAAGGGAAGTGCGCTTCAGAATCATGGCGTTCATGGCGGATCCCCCTCGCAGTCGGCGGTCAATTGACGGATTTCCAGTATTCAGAATAGCACAGACCGGCTGCCAAAGCCAATGGCCGGCGCTTCACCGGAGTTTGTGAATGGCCGGCTTCACGGGTTGATTTTGCCCGTGCTTTCCAGTACGCTCGAAGGCGACAGAAAACGAGGAGCATGCCATGAGACATTCCATTCCGGGACGGATGATCATTCTGGCCTTGGCCTGCGCCGTGCTGGCCGGGTGCGCCACGCTGCCTCCGCGCCTTCAGGAATCCGGCCTGAACAGCCGCTTCTGCTTCGACCGCGATTTGCCCTTTGACGACTATATCCGGGAAACCGGCCGCATGATCGAAAGGGTCCGCGTGGACATCAACGAGTTCAACCGGGACCGGATCCTGGCGGCCAACATGCCCTTCGAACTGAGGCCCGACGAAGGCCGCTTTTCCCGGAATGCGGACGGGCGCTGGCCGCGGGGCATTCTGCTGGTTCACGGGCTTTCCGATTCTCCCTACCTCCTCCAGCCTATCGGCCGGCACCTGCAGTCGCAGGGCTTTCTGGTCCGGTCGATCCTGCTGCCCGGCCACGGCTCGGTTCCCGGCGACCTCCTGCGGGTCAGCCATCGGGACTGGATTCAGGCCGTCGAATACGGCATTCGCCAGCTCAAGCCGCGCGTGGAAAAGCTCTATATGGGCGGGTTTTCCACCGGCGGCGCCCTTTGCATCCGCGAGGGGCTCGCGGACCCGGACATTCGCGGCCTGGTCCTTTTCGCGCCGGCGGCGGGCATTCGAAGTCCCTGGGCATTCACCGCCGGTTTCCTGAAGACGTTCCGCGACTGGCTGGGGGGTGAGGAGGACGACCGGGACTACGCGAAGTACGAATCCTTCGCCGTGAACGGCGGCGCCCAGCTTTACCGGCTGACCCGGGAGATCGATGCCGCATTCGCATCCGGCCGGCGGCTGACCATGCCGGTGTTTGTCGTTCTCAGCGAAGCCGACATCTCCGTGGACAGCGAAAAAATGGTCGAAGTCTTCCGGTCCAATGCGACATCGCCCGACAGCGTCCTGATTCTTTACGGCGGAGAGAACGGGAAAGGCCGGAAGGAAAGTGACAGGCGGATTCGCTGTATCGAGAGCCACGACCCCGAGCGGCGCATCCTCGATTTCTCCCATGTGTCCCTCCTGATGCCGCCGGAGGATGCGCATTACGGGAAAAACGGCGGCTACCGGTATTGCCTGCATTACCGGGGCGACCGGGCGAAGCGGATGGCCTGCTTGCACGACCCGTCGACGTGGCAGGGCGAGATCACCGAGGAGAATCTGAGCAAGCACACTCTGCGCCGGCTGACCTACAATCCCCGCTATGCCGAAATGACCGGAATGCTGGACCGTTTTCTGGAAGCGGCAAAGTGATCCCGGCGCGGGTGCGGCCCGCCGCGGCTCGAGAGCATTGGGCAAATGCCCGTCAACTCTTTCGGCTGGTCTTGGTGATGAACGTGGACACCTGCTGCTTGACCTTCTTGCTGTTGCACTTCGGGCAACCGATCTTGACCTTATCATGCTCGGCGATGCTGTGCTGGACGGAGAATTTACGTTTGCAGTCCTGGCATTGGTAATCGTAGGTGGGCATGGTTTTTCCTCCTTGTCATGATATGGCTTCCCTTCCATAATTTAATAAAACAAAAAAAGTTGTCAAGGCCTTTCGTGAATCCCGCCGTTCGTGAATCCATGTATGGTCCTGTTTTGTGAGGGAGAGATTCTGACCGGCTTTTTTATCCGCGGCCGAAGACGGGATGACGGGCTGCGGCCAGATGGACAAGGCGGCTGCCCATGGCGCCGAAGGAATAGCCCGCCGCTTCCGCGGCGCAGGCCATGCTGGCGTCCGAACTGATGTCAGCGTTGGGGTTGATGTCGAGGATGTAGAAAATGCCGTCGCGCAAACGGACATCCATGCGGGCGAAATCGCGGCAGCGGTGGGCGTAGAAAGCGGCCCGCAGGGTGGACATCAGCAGGTCCGATTCCGGTTCGGTCAGCGGGGCGGGGAGGCGCAATTCGATTTCCTCGTAGTGAAGGGACCCGGGAAGGAATTTCGCATCGTAGGTGCAGAGACGGTCCCGGACATTGCCGAAGCGGCTGAAATCCATTTCGGCGGGCGGCAGCATCTGCACCGGATCGTTGCCCCACAGGGAAACATGAAATTCGCGCCCGTCGATGAAGTCCTCGACCAGGGCGGGCTGTTTGAACGCATCGAGAATAAAGGCAATGCGGGTGCGCAGTTCCTCGCGGTTCAGGACGACGGCCTCCGTGCTCACCCCGAGGCTGCAGTGTTCCTGCGCGGGTTTCACGATGGCGGGATAGCAGCTCCAGTCGCCGGGATCGGCCCGGTCAAAAATTCGCCAGGCCGGCGTGGGCAGGCCCTGCGCATCGAGCAGACGCTTGACGGAGGCCTTTTCCCAACTCAACCGGAGGACGTCCGACGTCGCGCCCGTGTAGGTAAAACCCAGATCCTCCAGCACTTCCGCCACCAATGCATCGCTGTGCGGAATCCCGGGTAGCTCCTCACACCAGTTCAGGACCACCCAGGCGGCGGGATCGAAACCCTTCAGGCAGGCAGCCAGGTCGGCATGGCTGACGGCGACCGTCTCCACCGGGTGTCCCAGTCCGCCAAGCGCCGACGCGAGACATTCGGCTTCACGCCGGGCCGTTTCCCTGTCGCTCGACGGCCAGGCGGGATCGAGATTGTGCAGCAGCAGGACCGGCAATTCCTTCATGCAATTTGTCCCCTTCTTTTTTCGATCTGACCGGTGGGGGCATGATTGGCACATTCCGGTAAAGTTCTCAACCGAAAACGGGACCTTCCCGTGATGTATTCGATTGAATGATTTCCGGCTGACGCATGACAGGATCCGTCAATTTGGCGACTCCGTCACCGGCATTGTTTTACGATCCGAGATATGACTCTTTTAACAGGAACTTAGGGATGGAATCCACAGTTGTGTTGACAACATTGTTTACAGAACTGTTTATGAAGCGCCTAAGTTGCCAATTAATGCGAAGAATAACGCTGTGCACGAAAATCATTCAATTTAAAAATATAATAAATACATATAGATAAGATAAACCCGCAGAATTTCCTGAATTTATGCGCCTTGCTCGGAAGGTTATAAACCGGGCATGGAAAATATTTGAGATTTCTTAAATTTTTCGAATAATAAATGTTATTATTATATAATCATTGTTTGAATTGCCTCTATTATATAAATTCCCTCCTTTCCGATATTTGGTTTGATGGGCGGCGTGTGGTTGCATCCGGTCATCGACGATGCCGGCTTCCATCCTCGCGGCGGTGCAATGGATGGATGGGACGATCCGCTGAATGGGGATGGTTCGGTTCCCCCTGCGGCAAAGCAATGCGGCGGTTGATTCAGGCTTTCTGAAGATATTTGCCCAGGAGATCCGAGATCTCTTTCGGCATTCGGATCCCTTTTTCAATAAGCCTCGTCTGGTACTTTTTAAACGAGTAAATGTGCCGGAAGGAGCTGATCATGATTCGAATGTATTCGCGGACCATGGCGGCAAGCTTCTTGCGCAGGGCCGGCTTATCGAGGAGCAGGCTTTCCACTTCCTTGATCAGCCTGAGATTCACGGGGCGGCAGATGGACCGGTAAAAGGCAAAACGCTGAAGCTGGGTGTCGTTCGAGTCCTCATTGCGGATGGCCTTTTCGACCCTGTCCAGATCGAGGCTGTCGCAGACCTCGATTTCCATGTGGCCCGCACGCAGTGCCTCGAAAACAGCCTGCAACGGCTGCGGTATGGAACAGGCATCGTTCGGATCGGTCAGGCATTCTTCTCCCCGCAGATAAACGATGAGGTCGATATCGGAGCCCCGATCCGCGATTCCGAAGTTCAGGGAACCGAGAAGATCGAAGGCGACATGCATTCCCCGATTCCCGATGTCCCGATAGATGCCCCTCAATTCCCGGATCATGCGCCTGGATTCTTCCGTTTCATAGTTCAGGAAGAATTGTTTCACCCTTCTGAACCGGGAAACGGAGCGAATGTGGTTCTGTCGCGGAGCCTGACCCGTCAGCCGGTTGATTTGATGTTCATCGAGGGCCAGTTTTCTCAATTCACCGTCTCTCAGCACATAATCGGCCAGGTCCAGTGTTTGACGGGCATCGAGTTTGCGGAGCGTGGCGACATGAAACTCCCCGGATTCCAGGATCAGGTCGAAGAAGTATCCCCCTTCCTTGATCTGATGGATCTCTACATATTTGCCGAAATTGGAGGGGTTCAGGAAAAAAGTTCCCTGACGGTAACGGCATCCCCAGGCTTCGTGGACATGGCCGCTGAGAACGACCTTCGGCGCTTCCTCGTCGATGAAATTCCGGATCCCCACACTGCCGACACTGCCCTGACCCTGCAGGGTATCCAAAAAACCGTAGGGCGGGTGGTGCAACAGGCAAATGTCGGGCTTCTCCTTTTTGAAGAACTCGTACGGCTCCGAAAAAAAGGTCCCTGCTCGCTGGCCTTCCCTGAATCGGACGCAGAGGTGATCGGGCACGCCCGGCGTCGAGACGGCGGCGCCTCCGTAGCCGGAAATCTTCATGCCGCGAAATTCCATGGAGCGGAGATGAAGATTCCGGTCTTTGAGGGGAGTGAGGTCCAGGTCCATGTCGTAATTTCCCGGAATGACGACGATTCGCTTTTCCGAAAACCCGGAAAAGGTCTCGGCGAGAGCGTCGTATTTGTCCAGCAGACGCTTCCGCGCCTCGTCGCTCAGCTTGACGTAGTTTTCCGCCTGGCGGATCTGCTCATCATCAGCCCTCGCATTCGAGGACAGCATTTCCGCGGCAATCGTGTACAGATCCCCCTCCCGGTCCTGCATCTTTCTGATTTTCTGAAAATACTCCTGCAACGCGATGAACTTCCAGGCTTTGGCGTGTGACGGGAAAACGGAATAGATGAGATCTCCGCCGATCAGGTAGATGTCCGCACGGGTCTCGCTCAGGAGGCGCTCCAGGTTCTTGAATGCGTCGTGGATGTCCGTCAGGTAGATGATCCTCATGTCGTCCTTTCTCTTCAGAATCGGCCGGCTTCTTCGCCGCTGAACGGCGGGCTCTGAAACGGGCTTCATGGCAGCACCTCGAATTCTGTACCACATGTTCGAGCCGGATGCAGGCATTTTAAATCGTTGCATCACACGTTGGCTTATAATGCGAAGCACGGCCGGACCGGGTCGTACGTGGGGTCCATGTTTGCTGTCCAACCGCATGCCCAGCCGCCATGGATCCCGGTAGGAAACGGACATCGGCCGCTGGTATGCCGGCCGGCCGAAAAGTGCATCCGATGGCATGAATGAATGGCAGGCGGCCCGAAGGCCACTGACGCGCGTTTTTTGCTTCTCAATTCCTGTTCCGTCGGATATGATGATTCATATATCCTCCGTTTGCAGGCAGGTATTTGAGATCCTCATCCGTGGCCGGGCGGGCGATGACCGGAAGAGATGCCGCGCCCGATCGCGGCATCATTTGACATGAAAGAGGAAGATTTCCGACAGAGGGGAAGATGGCATACGTTTATCGATCGAAGGCAGGCACATTCACGATTCGGGTTGATGAAGCCAATCCCGGGAGCGTCGAACTCTGTCTCGGCGGGATGTGGCTCTGCAATTATGACTCGGCCGATGGAGCCGCGGCGGCGGTCTGCCGCGGGGAGACGGGCTGGCCGGACTGGGACGGCCGAACGGATTCGGAAGGGCCGCAAGATTTGAAAGACTGGGAAGAAATCTGATCGAAAGGCCGGTCTTTCTTGACGTGATTTCCGATCCAATGCTCATAGTTGTATGAATGTCATAGATTTCTGATCGGAGGTTGTCGCATGGAGAGTCGAATCGCGGAGGCGATGCGGATGCCCCATCCGCCCGTCGCCCTGCTCTGGTCCGACGATAAGCCGGCCGGGGCCATGCAGTTTCAGGAGGGGCGGTGGGGCTGCGTCATGTGGCTGGCGGCGAGCGCCGCCCGGGGGCGGGCCGCGGTCTGCGACGCGAAGACCTTCGGCTGCGTCGGCGGCGGTGTGGGCCTGGGATTCGGAAACCAGTACAAAAACTTTCCCGGCGGGGAGGACTGCTTTCGCTGTTTCCTCTCCTCGGGCAATGACGGCTGGGAGAAGGGGCGCGCAGCGGCGGAGCAGGCCAGGCCCTTCCTGCGGGCCGAGGCCTACGACAACTTTCTCCACGGCGAACGGTATTTCAAAGGCCCGGATCAGGTCTCCCGCTTCATCTCGTGCCTGCCCATGATGGAGATCCCCAAACGCTATGTGGTTTTCAAGCCCCTGCGGGAGGTGGATCCGGCAGTCGATGACCCGAAGGTCATCGTTTTCTTCGCTGATCCGGACCGTCTCTCCGCCCTGGTGGTCCTGGCCAACTATGGCCGGGGAGACAACGAGAACGTCATCATCCCCTATGCGGCAGGATGCCAGACAATCGGCATCTATCCTTACCGCGAAGGCCGCTCGGACCGGCCGAAGGCCGTCGTGGGCTTGACGGACCTGTCGGCCCGGGTCTACATCCGGAAGCAGTTGGGCGATCATCTCTTGAGCTTCGCCGTGCCCCCGGTCCTCTTTGCGGAGATGGAAGCGAACGCGGCCGGGTCCTTCCTGGAGCGCCACACCTGGAAGGCGCTCATGGAGGACGGCAGGGAGGGATGAGCAGGAAATCCGGGAGCCGCAGCCATGCCTGATCAACCCCGCCGAATGGAAAGGGAAAGGAAGACCCTGGAGGCGATGATCCGCATCTTCTGCGGGGATCGGCACGCGACGCGGAAAAGCCTCTGCCCCGACTGCCGGGACCTTCGGGCCTACGCCCTGAAGCGGTTGGACAAGTGCCCCTTCGGGGAAGAGAAGCCCGCCTGCTCCCGGTGCACGGTGCACTGCTACAAGCCGGCCATGCGGGAGCGGATCCGTGAGGTCATGCGGCACTCCGGGCCGCGGATGATCCGCCGCCATCCGGTCCTCGCCGTTGCCCATCTGCTGGATGGGCGGCGCAAAGAGCCCGCATCCTGACGCACCGGCTTTATCCCGCGCCGGACAGGCGCCGCGCGACCGTTGTAAGCGGGTGTAGGAAGGGCGCAACTTGTATTATCCGGGAGAGGGAATCGAGGGGGATTGCCCGTGAAGATCTGCCACCGCTGCCGCCGGGAAATCACTCTGGAAGGAAAGATCGGCCGGCGGGAGGCCTGCCCCGGCTGCGGCGCCGACCTCCACTGCTGCCTGAACTGCTCGTTGCACGATCCCGGCGCCTACAACCAGTGCCGGGAGCCCCAGGCGGAGCGCGTCTTGGACAAGGACCGTGGCAACTTCTGCGACTGGTTCCGCTTTCGGGACGCCGCTACGGGCAATGGGACGGGAGGAGGGAAGGGCAGTGCCGAGGACCGGCTGAAGGCCCTGTTCAAGCCCTCATAAAACCGGGATATTATGCTGAATCTCTATTGTCGGTTTGTTCGCGTCTCGGACAACCGCATTTGCCGATCCATTGTCCGGCATTCATCTCAGGGAGCGTTCAGCAGCATCGGCATCAGGGAAGTGAAAATCTTTTCATGCAGGTCTTCGTCCGCCGTCCGCTCTCCGATCGCCCGACGGATCCATTCCTCCCGTTTCATCACGAACCGGCCATAGTCCCCAAGCAGCCGGCGGCTTTCCACTTGTACTTGTCTTGGTTTCTGAAAATCAGGTCAAGCCTTTCCAGCTCTGCAAGGTCCCGCATGAGCGTGGTTAAGGAGAGGCGGGCGTATTCCTTGCGATCCATTCGAAATCGTCAGACGCAAAATGCACCGATCCGTCACAACCCCAACAGGATGCGGAGCCGGTCTTCCACCGCCTGCACCGTGCCGGAAGATACGTGTCCCCAGCGGCGGATCAGTCTTTCCGTGGAAATAGAACGGACATCCTCGCATTTGATGAAGCAGGTTTCCCGTGTCCCGGCCTCGGGGGGATCGATCCGCACGTGAGTCCGGATCCCCTTGCCTTTGGTGGATATGGGCAGAACGATCACGAGTTCCGCCGGGCTCTGATTGAACAGATCGACGGAGACAATAAGACAAGGCCTTTTTCCGGCCTGTTCGTGCCCACGAATGGGGTTCAGGTCGACCAGCCAGATTTCCCCGCGGGTGGGTCCTTTCGCCGTCATGATTTTTCACCGTCGGCGAGGGCGGCGTCCCAGGCGGCTCTTTCCTCTTTTTCCGCCTGCCAGGCGTCGGGATCGTTTCGCAACGCCGCAAAATCATTGTGCAAGCCTTCCAGGAAACGCTGGCGGCGGTAGGTTTCGATGGCCCGGTCAATGACCGATTGCAGGGACTTGCCATCCTGCCGGGCCAGTTCGCCGAGCATCCGGCGTGTCGATTCGCTGATTCTGATGGTGGTGGAGGGCATGTTCAGTCTCCTTAAAAAGTGTCAATTATAGAATACAATACTATCTACAAAAATGAAACAAAATAATCTGCATTAAAAAAGCGGTCGCTGTCGTAAGATACAGACAGCGGCCGCTTGCTTTTGTACGATTGTGAATCGGAGCCCTCGGACTCCGCGCTCTTCAGGTACAAGCCGTGACAGGCGTCAACCGTTGTCCTTGATCAGCATGGTCGACGGATCGAGCAGGAGGGGGGCCTCGCCCGCGGTTGCGGTTCCTCCCTTCAGCGGCCGGATGTGGATTTCCGATCCCTTGGGGCGGAGTTCGAGGGCCACATCGAAAAGATCGGCCACGTGCAGGAGCTGAACCGGCAGGCCGTCGGGGCCGGGCTGTTCATGGCGGTGGGTGTGGACGGTAAACCAGATGCGCAATCCCTGCCGGGCGGCGAGCGCCTTGAGATCGCAAAGCGGCTGCCTGCCCGATTCGTCGAAGCGCAGGCCGTCCATGATGATCATCTGCGGATGAAAGATGTTCTGCGCCATCAGGTCCGTCAGGCGCTCCTCCAGGCGGGGCACGCTGAAACCGTCGACCTTGAATGTCATGATCAGACGGTGCGGCAGGATGGTCTCCCAGAGCTGATTGGCCTGCAGCACCTGCGCGAAGCTCGCCAAGTGGTGGAAGAGTTCCTGGTACCAGATGCCGACCTTGCCGACGGGATCATGGAGGCTGATATGAAGCACATTCTTGCTCCTCAGCATGGCGTTGAGCGCGAGCTGCACCAGCAGCGCCGTCTTGCCGACGCCGGCATAGGCCAGAACGGCGCCGAAACCGCCTTCCGGAATGACATCATCCGTCCCGGAGCTCACATTCCTTAAGGGATTGCGGAGAATCAGATCTTTCTTGAGCATGGTCATATGTTTGTCCTTTGAATGGTTGTTGATCGTTGCGTCTGCCCGCGCGAAGCCGGGACCGCGTTTCAGGCGGCGCTTTTCTTCCGCTGGGCCGCTTCTTCGGCGATCTTTTCCGAGATGGACTGCGGCACCTGCCGGTAGAGGGCGAATTCCATGGTGAACTGCGCCTTGCCCTGGGTCGCCGATCGCAGGACCGTCGAAAACCCGAACATCTCCGCCAGCGGCACCTGCGATTCCACGACGCACATGGGCCCCTCGTCCTGGGCGCCCACGATCATGCCGCGGCGCTGGTTCAGAAGGCCCATCACCGCCCCCTGGAACTCCGTGGGTGTCTCCACGACCACCTTCATGATCGGTTCGTGAATGACCGGCCTGGCCCGGAGGTAGCCATCCTTGAAGGCGCCGCGCGCGGCGGCCTGGAAGGCCATGTCGGAGGAGTCCACGGCGTGTGAGGCCCCGTCGTTGATGACGATCCTGACGCCTGTGACGGGAAATTCCATTTTCGGCCCCTTGGCCAGGCACTGGCGGAAGCCCTTCTCGACGGCGGGAATGTACTGGGTGGGAATGTTCCCGCCCGTGACGGCGTTCTCGAAGACGAAATCGGCATCCGCGACCGGCTCGATGTATCCGGCTACCCGGCCGTACTGGCCGGCGCCGCCGGTCTGCTTTTTGTGGATGTAGTTGAAGTCCGCCCGCTGGGTGATCGTCTCGCGGTAGGCCACACGCGGATTTCCCGTGGCCACCTCGGCGCTGTATTCCCGCTTCATCCGCTCCACGTAGACTTCCAGGTGCAGTTCGCCCATGCCCTCGATGATCGTTTCCCCCGTCTCCTGATCCAGGTGGGTCCGGAAGGTCGGGTCCTCCTTGGTGAAGCGATTCAGGGCCTTGGACATGTTGATCTGCGCCTTGTTGTCCTTGGGCGTGATGGCCAGCGAAATCACCGGGTCCGGTACGAACATGGAGGTCATGGTCAGGTTGATGCCCGGCGAAATGAAGGTGTCGCCGGAGGAGCATTCGATGCCGAAGAGCGCGCCGATGTAGCCGGTGGGGATGGCGTCGATGTCCTCCATCTGGTCGGCGTGCATGCGCACAACCCGGCCGACCTTGACCTTCTTGCCGTTCCGTGCATTCACAATCGTGGTGCCGCGGGCCAGGATTCCCTGATAGACCCGGATGTAGGTGAGCTGTCCGTAAGGTCCGTCCTCCAGCTTGAAGGCCAGCGCCACGATCGGCTTGGACGGGTCGCTGTCCAGCAGCACCGGGGCCTCGTTGTTGTCCATGTCCAGCGCCTCATTCTGAACGTCGGCGGGGCAGGGGAGGATTCGGTTCACGGCGTCCAGCAGGGGTTGAATGCCCTTGTTCTTGTACGCGGAGCCCATGAAGACGGGAGTGATTTCACGCTTCAGCGTTCCCCTGCGGACCGCGTCCAGGATCACCTGATCCCGGATTTCCCGCTCCTCGAGGATCGCTTCCGTCAGCTCGTCCGAAAACATGGAAGCGGCATCGATCAATTCATCCCGCTTTGACCTCGCCTCGGCCAGAAGGTCCTCCGGGATGTCCCCGCTCCGGACGATCTCGCCGCTGTCGCCGTCGAAATAGAGGGCCTTCATGGCCACCAGATCGACCACCCCCTGCAAATCCGTCTCCAGACCGATCGGCATCTGCATCGCCACGGCATTGTGGCCCAGTTTCGAGCGGAGCTGGCCGATGACGCGGCCGGGATCGGCGCCGCTGCGGTCGCATTTGTTGATGAATGCGATGCAGGGGACCTTGTAGCGCTTCATCTGCTGGTCCACCGTGATGGACTGGGACTGGACGCCGCCGACCGCGCAGAGCACGAGGATGGCGCCGTCGAGCACCCGGAGCGACCGTTCCACTTCGATGGTGAAATCCACATGGCCTGGGGTGTCGATAATGTTGATCTCATGGTCCTTCCATTCGCAGAAGGTGGCCGCCGAGGCAATGGTGATGCCGCGCTCCTTTTCCAGCTCCATGGAATCCATGGTCGCGCCGACGCCGTCCTTGCCCTTGACTTCGTGAATGGCATGGATGCGCTTGGTGTAGTAGAGAATCCGCTCGGTCAGCGTGGTCTTGCCCGAGTCGATGTGGGCGCTGATCCCGATGTTTCTGGCCTTCTGAATGTCGTTTTTCATGACGCTTTTCCCTTTGCCTCAAAAAATAAAAAATCCCTCATTAGGAATGAATCAGACCGAATGGGGGATTCACCGTAAACCGTTATTGCCGGAAAGTGGCGCTATTTAATGGATGATCAGGTTTTTGTCAAGTATTTTTTTAATGTGGTTTTCGGCAGTTGCCGAATGACCGTCGGCCGGTTGCCTTTTCCGTACCGGTGGATGCACCGGCACGGATGCGCAGGAATGTCGAGGAGAGGCCGGCAAGACGGGTGGGAATGCGCGATCCCCTGTTTTAAAGATCGTAACGGCCCTCCGCTTCGGGCTGGAAAAGGACCGAGATGATCTTGTATGTTCTGGTTTTCCCCGAGGGAAGGGGCCATTCGATCTCGTCGCCCACCCTCAAGCCGATGAGGGCGGCGCCGACCGGCGCAAGGATGGAAATTCTCCGGCGGTTTATGTCCGCATCGGAAGGGTAGACGAGGGTGATTTCCGATTTTTCGCCCGTATCCAGTTCCTGGAACGAAACGCGGGAGTTCATGGTGACCACGTCGGAAGGGATCTTCTCGGAGGGCACAACCGTGGCCTGATCGAGTTCGTTCCTCAGTTTTGCGATGTTGGGCGCTTTTCCCGCTCCCGACACCATCCGCTCCAGGCGCTCCCAGTCCCTCTCCGTGATGTATATGGTCTTTGGACGCTTCATGGCGCTTTCACCTCCATTCCGCCGGACGATCCCGTAGCGATTCCCGCCCGGTCCCTTTCGCCTCTCGGCATCAACTCCCGATGGATGATTCGAAGGATCTCCTGAGAAAAGCGACGGACCGCATAACCCTCGAGATCGGTAACCGGATCGGTCTCTCTGGGGAACACCTCGCTCAGGCCGATCAGATTCGACTCGATGCTGTCGAGGATTCGGTCCGGGTTCCAGCCGCCCCCGCTGCGGATCGCCGACATCCGCTCCGCCACACCAAGCAGATAGTACCATCGTCCGTCGGGCTTCTTCCAGGCGGATGTCTTCCCTTCCCGAAGCCGTTCCCCGCGGCTGTTTGCGGAGGCGTCCGAAGCGTTTCGATCGTCTCCCGACCGCGCCATTCCATCACCCTTGGTTTTTTGCCACTGAGAAACCGCCATGCCGATGACACCTCGCGTTATTGTCCTGAAAGACTAATATGAAAGGGATTCCATGTCAATGTGATAAAAGGTTCCGGCGCCAAGAGGCGGGTTTGACAAAGAGATTTGTTTTGACAAATCGCCCGCAATCGATGAAAATCGCCGCCGTTGCCGTGAAGGGACGGCGGAAAGCGATGGATCGAATGGCTGACGAAGATATCTCCAAACTGCGGATCGACCGGTCCGTCAAGGCGGCGCCTGCGCCGCGACGGAAAAAATGGGTCTATGGGGTCGCGGCGGCGGCTGTTCTGGTCGTGATCCTGTCCGCACTCTACTTCAGCGGATTGATCCGCCCCGCCGTCCCGGTCCAGGTCGTGACGGTCTCCCGGATCTATCCGTCCCAGGCGTTTACGCTTCTCAACGCGAGCGGCTATGTGGTGGCCCAGCGCAAGGCGGCCGTGGCTTCCAAGGTCACGGGGCGCCTGGTGGATCTGATGGTCGAGGAGGGCAGCCGGGTTCAAAAGGGTCAGATCATCGCCCGCCTGGAAAGCGACGATCTGCGGGCGGCGCTGGATCAGGCGGTGTCCAACCGAAAGGTCGCCGAGGCCAACCTCGAGGAGGCGAAGGCAGAGCTGTCGCTCGCCACGCTGACCTATGAGCGGAACCGGCGCCTGCTCGAGCGCCAGATCGTCTCGAAGTCGGAATACGACAATGCGGAGGCCCGCTACCGGCGGGCGCAGGCGGCGGTGACGGCGGCGGATGCATCCATTCGCGGCGGCCGCGCGGCCGTTCAGGGCGCGTCGGTGGCACTGGATTACACCCTGATCCGCGCTCCTTTCGATGCCGTCGTCCTGACCAAGAGCGCCGATATCGGCGACATCGTGACGCCGGTCGGCGCGGCCACCAACGCCAAGGCGGCGGTGGTGACCATTGCCGATTTGGGCTCGCTGCAGGTCGAGGCCGACGTGTCCGAATCCAACCTGGCCCTCATCCGGGCCGGCCAGCCCTGCGAAATCCAGCTCGACGCGATACCCGACGCCCGCTTCCCCGGAGTGATACACATGATCGTGCCCACGGCGGACCGAAGCAAGGCCAGTGTCATGGTGAAGGTCCGCTTTCTTCGGCCGGACCCACGGATCCTGCCGGAGATGAGCGCCAAGGTCGCCTTCCTCTCCCGGGCCGTGAAAGAGGAGGAGGAGCGGGCGCGCACGGCCGTCCATCGCCTGGCCCTGGCCGAGCGCAGCCGGAGCCGGAGCCTCTTTGTGGTTGAGGACGACCGGGTGAAGGAAACCGCCGTCCAGACCGGCGAGTCGTTCGGCGACATGGTGGAAATTCTGGGCGGCGCCAAGGCGGGGGATCGTGTGGTGCTGAAGCCGAACCGGCTGAAGGACGGCGCCCATATCAAAATCGCGGAAAAATGATCATGGGCAGCGAACCGCCGATCGTTGAAATCCGGGACCTCAGGAAATCCTATCGCCGCGGGGATCACATTGTCCCCGTCCTCGAGAACATCACCTTCGATATCGAGCGGGGCGAGTTCGTGGCGCTCATGGGCCCGTCGGGATCGGGAAAGAGTACGCTGCTGAACGTCATTGCCGGCATCGACAAGGTCGACGGCGGTTCCATCCGGGTGGACGGCACGGAGATCACCGAGCTTTCCGAGACCGATCTGGCCCGGTGGCGGGCCACCCACGTGGGTTTCATCTTCCAGTTCTACAATCTCATTCCCGTGCTGACGGCCCATGAGAATGTGGAGCTCCCCCTCCATCTGACGCGGATCACCGGACGGGAGCGGCGCGAGCACGTGGAGACGGCGCTCCGCCTGGTCGGCCTGGCCGACCGCATGGATCACTATCCCGGCCAGCTTTCCGGCGGGGAGCAGCAGCGGGTGGCCATCGCCCGGGCGGTGGTCGCCGATCCGACCATTCTGGTGGCCGACGAGCCCACCGGCGATCTGGACCGGGTCTCGGCGGAAGAGATCCTGTCGCTGATGGGCCGCCTGAACCGGGAATCCCGCATGACGATCATCATGGTAACCCATGACCCCCGCGCGGCGGAGAAGGCACAGGTCATCCGGCGCCTGGAAAAGGGGTTCCTCAACCATGCTCATTCTGAAGCTACTCTTTAGGAACGCCTTTCGCCACAAGCTCCGCACCGGGCTGACGATTCTGGGGATCACGATCGCGATTCTCGCCTTCGGGCTTCTGCGCACCGTCGTGGCCGCGTGGTACGCCGGCGTGGAAGCGTCGTCCGCCTCCCGCCTGGTCACGCGGAATGCCATCTCCCTGATTTTTCCGCTGCCCATCTCCTACAAGGACAAGATCCGCCAGGTCGAGGGCGTCCGCACCGTTTCCTACGGAACCTGGTTCGGGGGCGTTTACATCGACGAAAAGAATTTCTTCCCCAATATGGCCGTGGAGGGCGAAAGCTTCCTCCGAATGTATCCCGAGTTCATCCTTCCCGACGCGGAGCTGCGGGCCTTTCTCAAGGACCGCAAGGGCTTTGTCGCGGGCCGAAAGCTGATTGCGAAATTCAATTGGAAAATGGGCGACACGGTGACGCTCAAGGGGCTCATTTTCCCCGGCGACTGGGATTTTGTCCTCCGGGGCGTCTACCGCGGGAGGGACAAGACGGTCGACGAGACACAATTCCTCTTTCACTGGGACTATCTCAACGAGCGGGTGAAAGCCCGAATGCCGGGCTGGGCGAACCAGGTGGGCTTTTACATGATTGACTTGAACCGGCCGGAGCTGGCGGCGGACGTGTCGACTGCCATCGACGGGATATTCAAGAATTCTCTGGCGGAGACGATGACGGAAACGGAAAAGGCCTTTCAGATGGGCTTTGTCTCCATGACCGAGGCGATCGTGATGGCTATTCAGGCCGTTTCTTTCATCGTCATTTTCATCATCATGGCGGTGGTGGCCAATACCATGGCCATGACGACCCGGGAGCGGATCGGGGAGTACGCCGTCCTGAAGACCCTCGGGTTCGGCGGCCGGCACATTCTCGCCCTGATTCTGGGGGAATCGCTGGTCATCACCCTGATCGGGGGGGCGCTGGGGATCGTCCTGACCTATCCGGCGGCCGCGATGATCGGCCACAAGCTCAGCAACTTTTTCCCGATCTTCCACATTGAAGCGGAGACGGTCTGCCTGGGATGCCTGGCGGCGCTCCTCGTCGGGATCGTCGCCGCCATCCTTCCCACGCGGCGGGCCGTCGGGATTCGAATCGCCGAGGGTTTGCGGAGGATCGGCTGATGGCCATCCCCTTCTCCTACAGCCTGCGGAACCTCTGGACCCGGCGCCTCACCACCGTCCTCACTGCCGGGGGCATGGCACTGGTGGTCTTTGTCTTTGCCGCCATCCTCATGCTGGCCGCCGGGCTTCAGCAAACGCTGGTTGAAACGGGTTCGCCGGACAATGTCGTGGTCATCCGCAAGGGGTCGATGACGGAGGTGCAGAGCGGTCTGGACCGTCAGCAGGCGTCGGTAATCGAGACCGAAGCGGAAATCGCACTCGGACCGGAAGGGGAGCGGCTCGCGGCCAAGGAGGTGGTCGTCCTCATCAGCCTCCCCAAGCGGGATCGGGACAAGCCCGCCAATGTGGTGATCCGCGGGATCGCCGCCGCTTCCGTTGCGCTGCGGCCGCAGATCCGCCTCATGGAGGGGAGACTGCCCCGGGCGGGCTCGGCGGAGATCATGGCCGGACAGAGCATCGCCGGGCGCTTCAAAGGGGGCGGACTCGGCGAGACGCTCCGCTTCGGGATGCGGGACTGGCGGATCGTCGGGGTATTCGATGCCGGGAACACCGGCTTCAACTCCGAAATCTGGGGGGATGCGGACCAGCTCATGCAGGCCTTTCGCAGGCCGGTGTACTCGTCGGCGATCTTCCGGCTGCGGAACCCGAGGGCCTTCGAGGCCGTTCGGGCCCGCCTGGAGGGGGACCCGCGGCTGACCGTCGAAGCCAAGCGGGAGACCCGCTATTACCGCGACCAGTCGGAAATGATGGCGACGTTCCTGCGGATTCTCGGGATCACGCTGACCATCATCTTTTCGCTCGGGGCGGTCATCGGCGCCATGATCACCATGTACGCCGCCGTTTCCAACCGGACCGGCGAGATCGGCACCCTGCGGGCGCTCGGCTTTCAGCGGGGAAGCATCCTGGCCGCCTTCCTGATGGAGTCCCTGCTGCTCGGTTTCATCGGCGGCTGCCTGGGGCTTTTCTTCGCATCCTTCATGCAGCTCTTCACCGTGTCGACGATGAATTTCCAGACCTTTTCCGAACTGGCCTTCAGCTTCACGCTGACGGCGGACATCGTTTGGAAGGCCCTCGGATTCTCTCTGCTCATGGGACTTCTGGGCGGGGTGCTGCCGGCGGTTCGGGCGTCCCGCATGGAAATTGTCGATGCGCTGCGCGAGGTGTGAACCGGCGCTTCACGGGACGGCGGCGGTGAAAAATTCAGCGAGACGCCGAATCGGAGATTATTCCGAATGGCGAAAGGAGAAGGGGAAGTCGAATCGCAGGCAGAGCCGGACGAACGTTTCGAATGATCCGTAATCCCGCAGGATATTGTCGCGCTTTTCCGGGGCCAGCCTCGTGAACCCCCGGCAGTCCCGGTCCAGATAGCCCGTCATCTGCTCGACAATCGGGACGTCCCCCCATTGCGGCTCGTCCGTAAAGCAGATCAGGCTGAACGGCTCACCCACGCCGCCGCTCCACAATCGGGCGCTCAGCTCCGGGCTCCTGATTTTCATCCAGACATAGGCAGCGGACACGATGGAAGCGTCGCGGCAGCCAAGCACCAGGTCGTCCTTTGCCATGGCGTTCCAGAGGGAAGCATTTTCTCCGATTTCCGGAATGCCCCAAGGGTGGCATTTTCCATCCGGGTAAATTTGTCCCAGATAATCGATCTGGTTCTTTTCAATGAGAAACGGCAGGACGGATTCCATATCGAAGCCTCCCGCAACGGGGATTCCGCAGGTTGATCCTGCCGCCGCGTCTTCAACCGGGAAAATGAATACGTTTGCCATCGGGTCCGCCTCGAAGCATGGTTTCGGGGTAGGGGAGTCATCGGAATTTCATTCCGGACGCTCAGATCCAAAAATATGGGCATTTTTTACGGGATGGAGGTCCCCCTTGTCAAGGCAAAAGCGGAATGCCGCAAACGTTGCGTTCACGACGGCGGAACAGCCCGTTTTTTCCTTGACATCAATGGCAATACGGTTTAAAAAGACGCATCTTTTTTGGTCAGCGAGCGGAGACCATCCGTTCACCACATACGGCCCCGATATTCATCCGTTCCCCGTCATGCGAGCGAAGGGGCTTAAAAAATCGATATTATTCATTATCAAATTTCGGCCATCCAGCTTTTTTAATGTCCATTCGTTGGAGTTGGGCTAAATTCACTTAAGGAAAGGGGGGATTCTGCTTTCGGTTTTAAGTTCTTTTAGCTTGCCCTTGGAATTTGCTTTTTTCAAGGAACGAGAAATCGGAGTTTTACAAGACCAATATCTTAATTTTAAAGGGAGGGAGTAATCAGCTATGGCGCAACAGAAAATCGAAAACAAAGAAAAAGTATTCATGTCGACCCCGGTGCAGCAGAAACTCAGGGACAAGACCATTAGCGCGAAGAAATGGGCGGAGATGGTCAAGGACGGCGACTGGATCAACCGCGGAGGCCCCGGATCGGATACGTTCGTGACGATGGAGGCCCTGGCGGCCCGTCTCGGCGACGGCCCCGGGCAGGTGAAAAATGTCGAGATCTGGAACCAGGCGATCATGTGCGGCAACGGCTTCTGCGCCGCGGCCGACATGGAGGGCAAATACCACGTCCTCCACGAGGCCTTCATCCTCCCCACCACCCGCGGCCTCATGACCAAGGGGTACAAGGGCGTCGACTGGAAGCACTGGGGATGGGCGCTGGGCATGGACGCGGAATACGCCCGCTTCTACCGGAAGGACAGGGTTAAGCGCGCCATGGACTGGGGCGTACAGGCGATTGCGGTTCCCCAGGGGGGATATGTGAACGCCAGCTACGGCGTGAACAACTTCATGATCGTCGCCAAGTCCTGCAAGAAGTTCGTCTGCGAGATCCGCTCCGACTACGCCTGGTGCGAGGGGGGCAGGGGCATGTTGCTTCCCATCGATGAGGTCGACTACTTCGTCGAGGTGGATGTGGACAATGAAAAATACCAGTGGCCCTTCATCGCGGAAAAGAACATCAAGCCGGATGACATCCAGAAGGCCATCGCGGCCAATTGCGTCTCCATCATGCGCGACGGCGACTGCATCCAGGTCGGCATCGGCGCCCTTCCGACAGCCGTCGTCCTCGGTATGCGGGATCACCACATGAAACACCTCGGCGTGCACAGCGAGATGATCGGCGAGTACGCCTTCACGCTCCTCGAGGCGGGCGCCGTCGACAACTCCCGGAAGAACATCGACAAGGGCCGCAGCGGCTGGGCCTACATCATGCCCGTCGACACGCCCCGCTACTACGAGTATCTGCACCGCAACCCGCAGTTCGCCGGGTACGACATCGGCTACACGAACAACATCGTGTCGCTCGCCCAGCTCGACAACATGGTGACCGTCAACAACTTCGCCCAGATGGACCTCAGAGGGGTGAATGCGGCGGGCAACGTCGGCGGGCGGCCCATCTCCTCCACGGGCGGGCAGCTCCAGTTCACCCTCGGCGCGATGATGGCCAAGGGCGGCCGGGCCATCCTCGCGGCGACAGCACGGGATGGGAAGGGTAAGTCCCGCTTTGTCCAGGCGCTGGATTCCGGCAGCGCCGTGACCGTCCCCGACCAGCTCGTCACCTGGGTCTGCACGGAGTACGGAATCGTCAACATCATGGGTTGCACCGACGCCGAAAAGGCGAAGAAGCTCATCTCCATCGCCCATCCCGATGACCGTCCGGCACTGGAGAAGGCGGCCGTCGAAAAGCTCGGAATCAAGCTGAACCACTGGATGTTCCAGAACGCCCCGGATCGCCGGTTCCCGACGCCCGAGGATCTGAAGGAGCACAAGTACGGCTACATGGACCTCGAGTTCAGGCCGAAAGAGATCGCCAAACTCACTGACTGATCTTGAGCAAGACCATATGAACTAAAAAGGCAAGGTGCTCGCACTTTGCCTTTTTTCTTGCCGTTGACCGGACGAGACCATCCTGAGCAGACAGTGAAAAACGGCAACCCTGCAAAACGGCGACCGCCGGGCGGAGCGGTGGCGATGGATTACGAGATCAACGACACGAGACGGTATCACAGCGAGCGTCTCGACACGCTGGGGTGGGAGCTGACGGTCTGCAACGCCCTCGACCCGGAGGGAAGCCCCTGCCGCCGGATCCTTCGGCGGAACGACTCCTACGGCCATCTCCTCTACGATTTCCTGGAGCGCCTGATCCCCGTGACGTCCCTGCGGAAGGTCATCGAGATCGGCGGCGGATACGGCTTCCTGATGCGGGATTTTCTGAATCGGAACCGCTCGCTTCAGGCCACGATGCTGGATATTTCCCCCTTCCTGCTGGAGCGGCAGCGTCGAACCCTGGGCGCCCACGATGTCACTTACCGCCTGGCGGATGCGATGGCACTCGAACCGCAGGACCTTCGGTCCTTCGATCTTGCCGTCCTCAACGAAAATCTCGGCGATTTTCCGACGCTAATAGGCGTTCGCTGCGATTCCCTCAAATCGTCCGGCCGGAATTCGAAGGATCCCCTGCAGCGGGCACGGCGGATTTTCGATCGTTATCGGTTGAAGCCGCCCCGGTCGGAACCCTTCAACGTGAACATCGGCGCCATGGAAGTCGTCGAGAAGCTGTGCCTTGCCGGCATCCCTTATATCTTTCTGGCCGAGCACAGTTGTGAGGCAAGCGTGCCGGAGCCCCGGAAACGCTGGATTCGGGTGCGGGCGACGGGAAACCCGGAGCGGATTCGCCTTCAGGGGCATGACGAGTACACCATGCGATTTTCCGACCTGGAGCACATGGCCCGCGCGCTGCAATACGAGACGCGGCGGGGACCGCTGGCCGACTACATTGCGTTTGATTTTACGGACCAAGTCGGGTATATCATGCGTGCGAAGGCTTCACGGAAAGATGAACATGAAGCCATCCGTCATTTTATCGAGGATCTCTATCAGTACGAGTATCTGGTCCTGATGAAATCGGAATAGGTGGTACGTTTACATGCCGGAATGCCGGCGCTGCGGCAAATGCTGTCTGGCGGATTTTATCGCTTATGTGCATCCGGAAGATCTGGCCCGCTGGCGGCGCGAGGGGAGGCGGGACATTCTGGGCGTCATTGACAGGGAACATGCCGTCTGGATGGGCGATCATCTGGTCTCTGCTGAGGACGGGCGTTATCTGCGCGGCTGTCCCTTTCTCACCTGGGAGGGCGATCACAGCCGCTGCGCGATCTACGAAACGCGTCCCGGGGTCTGCCGCGACTATCAGCCGGGGTCCTCTGAAATCTGCCCGCAATTCGCATCGAACCGGAAATCGTGATTGGATGCGCTGTCCGGAGAAAGGATGACCAGGGAGGTCAAGATGAAACCGGTGATCAAAAAATTGCTTTGGATGTTTCCCATTGCGATCTCGTTGGCTCTGCCCGGTGCGGACGGGCAGGCTTTCAAATGCGGCGACGAAATGATCAGCACCGGGGACAGCCGGGCCAGCGTGCTCCTGAAATGCGGAAAGCCGAACCACAAGGACAGCTACGGCGCAACAAGAAGCAAGCGGGGCAGGCCGGGAATCGAAAAGTGGTATTACAACTGCGGCAAGGGCGATTTTATCTACGTCCTGACGTTCGAGAACGGCGTCCTGAAGAGTGAGGAGACGGAAGGGCGAGGTTCGGGAAAATCGAGCTGCCTGGGGAAGTAGCGGACCGACCGGTCCGGAAACAGAAAGACAGCCTGAAGCGCAACACCGCAGCAGTCTCGCCGAGGAGGGGCAGGGATGACGACACCCGTTCAACAGAAAATTCGCGACAAGAAAAGGACTCCCGAACAGATCGCCGACATGGTAAAGTCGGGCGACTGGATCAACCATGGCAGCGTCGGCGGCGATTCCACGGTGTGCACGGAGGCCGTTGCCAGGCGGCTCGGTCCAGGTCCCGCCCAGTTGAAAGACATCGAGTTCTGGATGTACGCCATGTTCTATCCCCACCCCGAACTGCAGCAGATCGATCCGAAGCAGGAATACCACTGCATCCATGAATTCTTCTTCTTCCCGTGGAACCGCAAGGCACGCGACATCAACCACGTCACCGACTGGGCGCAGTGGGGGTGGGCCTACGGAATGAACGCCCATCACTACCGCTTCGTCAACGCCGTCAGGGAGAACCGCGGCCTGGACTGGTGGTTCAATGCCGCAACGCCGCCGGACGCGCACGGCTACTTCAACATGTCCTACGGAACGAACAACTGCCGGATTTTCAGTCAGACGGCGAAGAAGACCGTCTTCGAGGTCCGGTCGGACTATCCCTGGGCCGAAGGCGGCCGCTTCAATACGATCCATATCGACGATGTCGACTACTGGGTGGAGGTGGACTGCGCGAGATACCGGTGGCCCCAGATCAATGAGCGGGCCATCCTGAGCAGGCCGGAAGAGGAAGCCATTGCCAGGCACATCATGACAATCATGAGGGACCGGGACACCGTTCAGCTCGGCATCGGATCCCTCCCGTCGGCCTGCGTCGCCGCCATGGCGGACGCCGGTTTCAAGGACCTCGGCATTCACACGGAGATGCTGAATTTCGGCCTGATCCGGCTGATCGAATCCGGACAGGTGACCAACCGGTACAAGACCCTGGACAACGGCAGGAGCGTCTGGAGCTTTGCATTTCCCGTGGATGTGGACTGGTACTACGACACGATCCACCGGAACCAGGCGATGGCCGTCTACGACATCAACTACACGAACAACTTCGACGTGCTGAGAAGAATCGACAACATGATCGCCATCGACAACTGCGTTGCCGTGGACCTGCTCGGCCAGCAGTGTTCTGGCTTCTACGAGAAGCGCCCGATCTCCAGCACGGGCGGCTACTTCCAGTTCGTGACGTTTTGCGCCCAGTCGAAGGGCGGGCGCGGCGTGGCCTCCATGACCTCGCGCAGCAAGCACGGCACGTCCCGGATCGTTCCCTTCCTGCCGGAAGGATCCTCCGTGGATGTGCCGGCCCAGTTCGCCAATTATGTCTGCACCGAGTACGGCATCGTGAACCTGAGGGGGCTGTCCGGCTACGAGCGGGCATCGGCTTTGATCTCCATCGCCCATCCCGACGACCGGGAATGGTTGGAGCAGGAGGCCCGCGTAAACGGTCTTCTGGCGCCGAGGTTTCCCGTTTCCATGGGTCCGGCGGGTCCGCGGAGATACCCCTCGTACGACGACAGAAGGAACTACAAGATTCCCATGGGCAGCGAGATCTGGGGCTTCGACTGGGATCCCTACCAGTCCGGAAAGTAGTTTTCCGGAATACTTCAATCGCATGTCGGGTTTCGTCCCTCACATGGGAACCCGTAAAGAAGAGCGGGCGAAGCGATGGATCGGCTCCCGTCTTTGCACGGCCGACGTCTCGCCCCTTTGCCGCGTATCGCTGGAGGTTTCAGAAGTGAAAAACAAAACGGCTCAGAGCAAGAAAACACCGACGGGCATGATGCCGGAACCCGAGGGCTCCAACAAGCGGACCGTGATCATCCTGCTGTTCCTTTTCTGGATCATCGGCCTGATCGTGATTTTTATCAAGTGGGGAAACTTTTGACCCGCTCCGGTCCGTCGGACCGATACATGCGATTTTCAGCTTGACAAAATTATTGTCGATTTGTTAAAGAATACCAATAATGCGACGAAGCATTTCGTGTTCTTTTT
>JAXDBM010000088.1:0-48502 GCA_034678725.1 Syntrophales bacterium
CGTTCCGCGGTTTTTGACGATTTTTGTTTGAAGCGGAAAAGATGGATGAAAGCCGCGCGATGGAGGATGACGGCATTACCGAAGATTGTCCTTGCCCGGGGCGTAAAGAAGGATTCAACCCCCGAGCCGCGAAGGCACATGCTGCGTGAGTGGGCGCTACTTTTTGATGAGATGCACGGCGGTGGCCTTCATGGAAGCGAATATGGATTTTCCCTCTTCCAGACCCAGATTTTCCATGGAGGGGGCTGTCACATAGGCGACGAGGGAAAACCCGCAATCCAGACAGACCTTGTAAAAGAGTCCCAGCGGGACGATCCGGACAATCCTTCCGGCAAAAATGTTGCGGGCGCTGGTCCCGTCTCCCGCCGGCCCCGTGGAGAGGGTGACCTGCTCCGGCCGGATGCAGCAGACAATCCGATCCCCGGGCGCTCCCTGCCCGACCATTTCAATCTCCCCGCCCTCGATGCGGGCCGTGACGGTGCCGGGACCCGTTCTGACGATCTCGCCGGACAGAATGGTTTCCATGCCGACGAAAGAGGCAATGAATTCATCCGCCGGGTGATTCATGACCGTTTCCGGAGCATCGATCTGAACGATCCGGCCTTCCTTCATGACGGCAACTCGATGGGAGAGGCGCAGGGCTTCGAGACGATCATGGGTTGCCATCACGGCCGTTGTTTTCGTTTCATGGAGGATTCGCTGGAGGTCGTCCATCAGGCCGTCCCGGGTAGGCGGATCGAGGGATGAGAAGGGCTCATCCAGAAAGATCAGTTCCGGCCGGATGGCAAAAGCACGGGCGAGGCTTGTTCGCTGGGCTTCCCCGCCGGAGAGCTTCCGGGCGTGACGGTCCGACAGGTGACCGATCCCGAAACGCTCCAGGCAATCCGCCACGGTACGGCGAATCGTCTCCCCTTCCACACCGCGTAATTTCAGACCGCTGGCCACATTCTGGAAAACCGTTGCGTCGAACAGCAGGGGCTCCTGAAAGACCATGGCGATCTTCCGCCGGTAAGCCAGGATGCCGTTTCCCGCCGTAACGGGGGTTTCCCGGAACTGCAGCGTCCCGCGGCGCCAGGGCAGCAGACAGGCAAGGACGAGGAGCAGGCTGGATTTTCCCGCTCCGTTCGGGCCGATGAGGGAGAGGAACTCGCCGTCCCGGACATCCAGCACCGGAATGTCCAGGACGGTAACCCCCCCCCTTTTGGCCTGAAGGTCCCTGATTTCAAGAAGGTTCGGACATGCGCTCATCTCGGCCTCTGTCGCTGCTGGATCTGGGTCAGCAGGGCGTTGATCATGAACGCCAGGAGCAGCAGGATGATGCCCAGGGCGATGGCAATGTCGAAATTCCCCTTACCCGTTTCCATGACCGTGGCCGTCGTCAGCACGCGTGTGTAGCCCTTGATGTTGCCGCCGACCATGATCGAAGCGCCGACCTCGGAGATGACGCCGCCGAAACCCGCCATGACTGCGGCCAGTAGCGGCAGTTTGGCCTCCTTCATCAACATCCAGACCATCTGCAGCCGGGTCGCCCCCAGGGCCAGGATCTGAAGGCGCAGGTTCCGGGGCAGGTGCTGAATGGCCGCCAGCGTGATTCCCATGACGATCGGCGTGGCGATGATCGCCTGGGCGATGACGATGGCCACGGGTGTGTAGAGGATCTCGAGAAAGCCGAAGGGCCCATTCCGCCAGAGGAAGATGGAGACGAACAGGCCCACCACCACCGGCGGCAGGCCCATTCCCGTGTTGATGAGGCTGATGACGATCCGCTTCCCCGGAAAATCCGTCAGGGCAATGGCCGTCCCGATGGACATGCCGATAAAGAGGCTGATGAGCGTTGCGGCGCCGGAGACCTCGAGGGACAGCAGGGTAATTCCCAGGACCTCCCGGTCCAGACCGAACAGCAGCAGAAAGGCCTGCTTGATGCCCTCGAGAATCAGGTCCATGACCGGCTATTTCCCCAGGGATTCCTCTTTCTTCCCCGCATCCGGAAAGAACAGGGGGGATCCGAACTTTTCCACACCGAATTTGCCGATGATCTCCTGGGTGGCCCTGGCGACCATGAAGTCGGCAAAGGCCTTGCCGCCGTCCGCGTTGATCTTCTTGAACTTTGCCGGGTTAACCTCGATGACGGAATAGACGTTCAGGAGCATCGCGTCCCCCTCGTTCAAAATGTCGAGCCCAAGGTTCTTCTTCAGGGCAAGGTAGGTACCCCGGTCGGCCAGCGTGTAGGCCTTCTTCTCGGCGGCGACGCTCAGGGTTTGGCCCATGCCGAGGCCGGTCTGCTGGTACCACTTCTGTCCGTCCGGGGTGATTCCCGCGGCTTTCCAGATGGCCTTCTCCTTGCTGTGCGTTCCCGAGTTGTCGCCCCTGGACATAAAGACGGCGTTTGTCTGGGCGATCTTTTTGAATGCCTCAACGGATGTTTTGGCCGCTTTGACGGCCGCGGGGTCTGCGGGAGTTCCCACGATGATGAAGTCGTTGTGCATCACCAGCCTCCGCTGGACGCCGTTGCCCGCCGCCATGAATTTCTTCTCTGCGTCGGGGGAGTGAACCAGGAGCACATCCGCCTCGCCCTTCTGGCCCATCGCCATGGCCTGGCCGGAACCGACGGCGATCGTCTTGACAAAGTATCCGGTTTGCTTTTCGAAGATGGGGATCAGGACGTCCAGAAGGCCGGAATCCTGGGTGCTGGTAGTCGTCGCCAGAATGACGTTCTTCTGCTGCGGTGCCGCATGAACGGCCGGGACTGTCGCGCCGAAAGCCAGCGTCACCGCCAGGAGAACAGAACATATTCCGCTTAATGTTACACGAATTTTCTTTGTCATGATAACCTCCTTGTCATTTTATGGCTTCTGTTTTTTCCAGGCATCGGAGTTTGGGAAAAAGAGTGGGCTGCCGTATTTGTCCTTGCCGAAATCCCGCACGATCTTCTGGCCCTTTTCGGGCGCCGTCAGCCACTGGACGAATTGTTTCGTATCCGTCGCGTTCACCTGGAGGAATTTCGCGGGATTGACGGGGATCAGAGAGATGAAATTGAGAAGGGCTTCGTCTCCCTCCACCAGAATTGCCAGCTTGATCCGGTCCTTCAGGGAGAGGTACGTGGCCCGGTCGATCACCGTGTAGGCGCCCTGCTGGTCCGTGTAGCGCAGGGTGGGCGCGTTTCCTTCCGCCCCCTTCTCGTAGATTCGGTACCAGGGTCCGGCGGGCTTGATTCCGGCTTTCCCCCACAGCTCCATTTCCGCCACATGCGTGCCCGACTTGTCGCCCCGGCTGATGAAGGGGATGTTTTTCCCGGCGATTGTCTTCAGAGCGTCCGCGGCGGATTTCATCCCTTTGACGCCGGCGGGATCTCCGGCGGGGCCGACAATGACGAAATCATTGTACATGAAGGGGATCCGCTCCGTACCGTAGCCCTCCTGGATGAATTTCTCTTCCAGGCTCTTCGCGTGTACCATGACCAGATCGATTTTGCCTTTCTTGGCAATATCGAGAGCGGCGCCGGTTCCGGCCCCGACATGCCTCACCCGGATGCCGGTTTCCTTTTCGAACTGATCCTCCAGCACGGTCACAATGCCGGAATCGATGGGGCCGATGGTGCTGGACAGAAGAATGAATCCCTCGCCCGCCAGGCCGGTCCCGGTCATCAGAAGCAATGCGAACATCACAAGGGAAAACCACTTTTTCATGATGCCACTCCTTTCTCATTCTTATTGTGATCCAGTCACGAGGCGAAACGTCACTGGTGTCTCAAGGGGTGTCCGGACGCGCTGCTGCAACGGCGCCGGATCATCGTCATGTCTGCCAAATCGCGTGGCCCGGAGGGTCGTCGCCTGCCTCATTCCATTCGGACCGAGTTTGCGACAATTTCACTTGACCGATGCGGACGAAGATCAAAACACGACATGCGGGACCCATCCCGCCAACCTGAAATCACAATCTCCGGATGTTCAGCCCGTTTCTGAGATGCCGGGTTCCGCGGAGATCATGAAACGGCTGAACATGGCCTGTCTATACAGGAGGAGATGCCGGTTTTCAATCCAAATATTTACTGATTACGACCTATTCCTACCAAAATGGACAACAGGGTTGCTTGTGGTTTTAAGAGGACTCTAAAAGGTATTCCACTCGCAGGCCGTCATGGGAACAAATCCCTTATTCTGCATGATGATATCCAAATGGGCAAGACCGATTGCCGAAACATCCGGATCGTGATCTTGCAGATCGCTTATCCGGTTCAGGGTAATCAGGTAGCGGTTGCACTTCGTGCAGGTGAAGGCCGACTCCTGCGGATTTGTTTCCAGATAGAAAAAGTCCATGCCCTGTTGCGCCTCGTTCTCACAGTAGGGGCAGATCACCCGGCTGAAAAGCCAGTCCTGACCGCATCGAGAGCAATGAAGCCAGCGGCGGGTGATCTTATCCTCGATCAGGGCGATCGTCGGAAAGGCCCCGCAGACGGGGCAGAAGCCCTTTTTCCATTCAAGTCCTTTGATTTCCTCGTCCACAGCCTGCATCCGCCTTTCCAGGAAAATCCGCGTCAGGTGGCGCAGCAGCAGGGAGATTCCCTGGGCGCTGACCTGCAGATCGAGGGCCCCTCGCCCGATCGCTTCCTCAGCGTGATCGGGAA
The DNA here is from genome assembly GCA_034678725.1 of Syntrophales bacterium. Taxonomy (GTDB): domain Bacteria; phylum Desulfobacterota; class Syntrophia; order Syntrophales; family Fen-1087; genus JAXDBM01. Next base: position 4,625 of record JAXDBM010000088.1, read on the forward strand.
AGGCGTTCCGGTAGTCGTGAAAGAGATCACTGAGTTTCTCCGAACCTGACTGCAAACTGTCCATGTCCCCCCGGATGCCCGGAAAGCCTTCCTTCAGGGCAGGGATCAGGCGGCCGGCTGTTTCTTCCCATGGATCATCCGGCAAAAGCAGATCCTGCTGCCGGATCAGCGGGACGCCGCCAAGAAAACGGGTTTTGTCGATGGCGGCCGGATCCGCTTTTTTCAGCTTGATCTCCTTTAACAGACGCATCCGCTCGAGCAGGAGCGGTTGAAAGGCATTGAGCAATTCCCGGTTGTGGGGATTTTTTTCGATTTCATGGGCGATGATCCCTCGGAGCGTGTCCACCCTGTCTTTTTCCATTTTTGCCATGTCAAAATCCTTTTTTGGCTACTTCCGTATAAGACGGCAGCGTGTAGTGTCAAGAGATATGTCATGATTGACATAGAATTCCAGGTTGACATTCTTTGAAAGGTCCTGTAATGAGCCAAACGTAACATATATCAAGGTTAACATAATCGAGAGTGACAAACCGAGGTGCAACAATGATGAAACGCATTTTAGGGATCACGCTTCTTCTGCTTCTGCTTGCCGGTCCCGCGCCGGCCGCGGACAAGATCAGCGCCGCCGTCGCTGCGAACTTCATCGATGCCTTCAAGGAGATCGCCCGTTCCTTTGAAGCGAAAACGGGTGTCCCCGTGGAGGCGACCTATTCCTCAACCGGGCAATTGTACGCCCAGATCAGGAACGGCGCTCCCTACGACCTGTTCCTGGCGGCCGACGAAGAGCGGCCCGCGCTGCTTCACAAAGAAGGCCTGGCCGAGGCCCCCTTCGTTTACGCCAATGGCCGGGTGGTGCTCTGGACCGTCAAGAAGGACCTCTGCGGCGCCCGGAGCTGGAGGGAGGTCCTGGCAAATCCCGGTCTGAAGAAAATTGCCGTCGCCAACCCGAAGACTGCCCCCTATGGCGCGTCTGCAATGGCGGCGCTGGAGAAGACCGGCATGCTGAAAAACGTAGAGGAGCGGCTCGTCTTCGGACAGAACATCGCCCAGGCATTTCAGTATGCCGTCACGGGAAGCGTGGATGCCGGGTTCTGCGCCCTCTCCTCCACCCTGTCGGAGAAAGGACGGGAAGGCTGCGCCTTTTCCGTCGAGGAAGCGCCCGCCGTCGTTCAGGGCGCCTGCCTGCTGAAAAGGACAGCCCGTCAGAAAGACGTTCGGGAATTCATGGGGTTTCTCTCCTCGTCTGAGGCGGATTCGATAAAAAAGAAATATGGGTACAGGTAACCGATGGACTGGACGGCGCTTTTTCTTTCACTCAAACTGGCCCTGGTGGCGACGACGATTCTGATGCTGCTCACGGCGCCCCTGGCCTGTCTGCTTGCCTACAGCCGCCTGCCGGGGAAGGCCTTCATCGAGGCCTTCATCAACCTGCCGCTGGCCATGCCGCCGACGGTCGTCGGATTTTACCTGCTCCTCCTGATGGGTCCGGAGGGAAGTCTCGGCCGCATCTGGACGGGCATCACGGGATCGCCGCTTCTTTTCACCTTTGCCGGGATCGTCATCGCTTCCATTATCTACAGCATTCCCTTTGCCCTGCAGCCCATGCGGGCGGCCTTTGAAAAGGTCGATCCCCGGCTGATCGACAGCGCCCGGGTGCTCGGCCTTTCCGCGCCGTCTGTTTTTGCCCGGGTCATCCTTCCGAACAGCTTGAACGGGATCGCCGCTTCGTCCATTCTGGTCTTCCTGCATGCCCTGGGCGCGTTCGGCGTCATCCTCATGGTCGGCGGGAGCGTTCCCGGAGAAACAAGGGTGGCCTCCATCGCCATCTACGAGGCCGTGGAGACGCTTCAGTACGGCAGCGCCGCCAGGATGTCCCTTGCCCTGCTGCCGATCTGCTATGTCTTTCTGCTGATCGTCCATCGCTTGACCCGGAGCGGTTCCTCATGAATCTTCAAATCCGGATCCGGAAACGGCTTCCCCACTTCGATCTTAACCTCGACATTGCCTGTCCGGCTGAAATGATGACCGTGGTCATCGGTCCCTCCGGGGCTGGGAAGACCACCCTGATGCGCATCATCGCCGGGCTGGACAAACCCGAGGAAGGGTTCATCCGCTTCGGAGACGAAGTCTGGCTGGACACCCGCAGGCGGTTTTGTCTGGCGCCGCAGAAGCGGCGGCTCGGCTATGTCTTTCAGGATTTTCCCCTGTTCCCCCATCTGACCATTTTTGAAAACGCCTCCTTTGCCGCCCGCACCCAAAAAGACGATGCGCGGATGCTCCTGGATCGTTTCGGGATTGCGCATCTGGGAGGCCGCAAACCGGATGCCGTGTCGGGCGGGGAGCGCCAGCGCTGCGCCCTGTGCCAGGCCCTGGCGAGCGCGCCCCGGTTGCTCCTGCTCGATGAGCCCTTTTCCGCACTCGACGTCTTCACCCGACGGGACCTGCGGGACCAGCTCCACCAGATGAAAGCGGAGCTGTCCGTCCCGATTGTTTACGTGACCCATGACGTCAACGAAGCCCTGTACCTGGCCGACGAGCTGCTTCCCATTGTCGATGGCCGCGTGGACCGACAATGGATGCAGAAATCCATCGCGCGGGCCGATGCCGCGAGACCCGACCGGACCAGGGCGGTCCGTGAACCCAGGCTGTCGCTTGCGTATTAAATGATGAGGAGTTTGCGCGCTTATGAGAATCGGTTCCTATTCCTTTGACGAGTACGTCCATCTGGTGAAATCCTTTCACGGCAGCCTCGCGCCGGGTCTGGTCATTGGCGGGTTCATCGTGGACACGGCCCTCAAGAACCTGCCGAAGGGGGAGTTTTTTGACGCCATTTGCGAAACGGCGGTCTGTCTGCCGGATGCCGTGCAGCTCCTGACGCCGTGCACGATCGGAAACGGCTGGATGAAGATTTTCGACACGGGCCGGTTCGCCGTGATCCTGTACGAGAAGGAAAGCGGGGAGGGTGTGCGGGTTTATCTGGATGCGCAGAAGCTGAAGCCGTGGCCGGAGTTCAATGCCTGGTATTTCAAGCTCAAGCCGAAGCGGGAGCAGGATTTTGAAAAGCTGATGACCCAGATCAAGGAAGCCGGCGCATCGGTCCTGAGCCTGCAGCGGGTCCGGGTCAGGCCGGAATACATCGTCAAACGGCGCCTGGGTCCTACCGCCGTCTGTCCTTCCTGCGGCGAGGCCTATCCCCTGCGGGACGGGTCTGCCTGTCTGGCCTGCCAAGGCCGCTCGCCCTATGTCATTGAAGGTCCATAGCCTTTCAACGGTCATCCACGTAAGTCAGCGGAAAGGAGGGGGCATGGAGATCCGGTACAAGATCTGGCTCGAGAAGGATGGAAAGGTCATCTTCGGGCAGGGCCGCGAGAAACTGTTCGAGGCCATCGAGGAATGCCACAGCCTGAATGCGGCGGCCAAGAAGCTCAACATGTCCTATCGCGCCGCCTGGGGGCGCCTGCGGGCCTCCGAGGAGCGCATGGGCGTCAGGCTCATCGAGAGCGACGCCGCCAGGAAGGGCATGGCGCTGACGCCGGCTGCCCGGGCCCTTCTGGACAGATTCCGTCAATTGGAAAAGGACGCCGACGCCTACCTGCGGAAGATGAGCCGGGAGCTTTCCGCCCTCGTGGAGGCTGGAGCAGGATCGAAGCCGGAAGGCGGAAAAAAAGTTTGACTGACGGAATTCCATCTCTCTGAAGGGCGCTGTTGCAACCCCTCAGAGAGACTTCCCCTCCTTCACATTCCATTGCCTTCCCCGGTCAGGCCACCTTTTCGATGGCCACTGCGCAGGCCTTGTACTCCGCCGTCTGGGTGATCGGGTCATAGGCGGGATTCGTCAGCCAGTTTGCGCACCCCTCGCGGAAGTGGAAGGCCATCCACACCAGTCCTTTCGGGACCTGGTCGGTCACTTTGGCCTTGACGACCACCTCTCCGCGCCTCGATTTGACCCGGATCATCTCCCCGTGTTCGATTCCGTATGCGTCCGCATCGACCCTCGATATGTCGGCCGTTTCCTCGCTCAGCAGTTCGTTGATGCCGGCCGACCGTCCGGTCTGGGTCCTCGTATGGTAATGATAAAGGCGGCGGCCCGTGCTCAGCACCAGTGGATATTCGGCATCAGGCACCTCCGCCGGCGGGGTCCAGTCGACCGGTGTCAGGACGCCGAGGCCGCAGGTGAAGCACCCCTCCCTGTGCAGAACCGCCGTTCCCTCATGGTCCAGGCTCGGGACCGGCCACTGGAGACCGTCCTTTTCCAGCCGGGAGTATTTGATACCGGCCATGGAAGGCGCCAGTTGGGAAACCTCATTGTCCCAGATTTCCCTGGCGCTTCTTGACTTCCAGGTATGCCCCATCCGCTTGGCAATCTCCCGGAATATCCACCAGTTCGGTTTGGCCTCCCCGGGCGGCGGGCTCGCCGTCCGCACCCGGTTGACGCGGCGCTCGCTGCTCGTGAACGTGCCGTCGTTTTCGCTCCAGGCCGCCGCCGGGAGGATCACGTGGGCAAACCGGGTCGTCTCCGTCGGGAAGATGTCCTGGCAGACGAGGAATTCCGCTGAACTCAGACAGTGCTCCACATGGCGGATATCCGGCTCCGTGTTGGCCAGGTTCTCGCCGAAAACGTAGAAGGCCTTGACTTTTCCGTTCAACAGGCCGTCGATCATCTGGGGGATCATGAGGCCGGACTTCCCGGGAAGCTGCGGCGCCCCCCAGGCCGCCTCGAATTTGGCCCGGCTCTGGGGGTTGTCGACGCGCTGATAACCGGGGAAGACGTTGGGCAGCGCCCCCATGTCGCAGGCCCCCTGGACATTGTTCTGCCCCCGGAGCGGGTTGACGCCGCCGCACTCGAAGCCCACATTTCCCAGAAGCATCTGCAGATTCGCGCAGGACAGCACGTTCCCGACGCCGCAGGTGTGCTCGGTGATGCCCAGGGTGTACATGAGCATGGCCGGACGCGTCGCGGCCATGCGTCGCGCCACCTCCCGAATCGTTTCGGCGCCGATGCCGCTGATCTCGGCGGCCCGCTCCGGAGGATACGCCATAACCCTGCTCTTCAGATCCTCAAAACCCACCGTGCAGGATTCGACATAGTTCCGGTCGTACAGATCCTCTTGAATAAGAACGTGCATCACGCCGTTGAGGAAGGCCACGTCCGAACCGACCCGAATCGGAACGTGAAGATTGGCGAATTCGGCAAGGCCGCTCCTCCGGGGGTCGACCACGATGAGTTGGGCGCCTCCCAGCACGGCGTCCTTGACGAAGGTGGCGGCCACAGGGTGGGCTTCCGTCATGTTCGTGCCGATGGCCAGGATCATTTTCGCCTTGTGAAAATCGGAAAAGGAATTCGTCATTGCGCCGGAGCCGAAAGAAGTCGCCAGACCGGCGACAGTCGGAGCGTGTCAGGTCCGGGCGCAGTGATCGATGTTGTTCGTTCCGATCACCGCGCGAAACAGCTTCTGCATCTGATAGGAGTCTTCGTTGATGCTCCGGGCGCAGCTGACGCCGGCGATGGCGTCCGGTCCGTCCCGCTCGATGATTTCCTTGAATTTAGTGGCCACCAGGTTCAGGGCTTCATTCCAGCTTGCTTCTCGAAAGTTTCCGTTCTCCCGAATCAGGGGCCGTTTGAGACGGTCTTCCGAATAGATGAAATCGTACCCGAAGCGTCCCTTCACGCACAGCCTGCCCCGGTTTGGCTCTGCGTCCTCTACGGCAGTGACCTTGACAATCCGGCTGTCTTTGACATGGAGCAGTTGCTGGCAGCCCACGCCGCAGTAGGGGCAGGTGGTCCGGATCTTTTCCGTTTCCCAGGGGCGCCCCAGACCCCGGGCCTTCTTCTCCGTCAGGGCGCCCACCGGACAGACTTCCACGCACTGGCCGCAGAAGACGCATTCGCTGTCGTGATAGGGGCGGTCCCCCCCGGTGACGATCTTGCTTCGCTTCCCTCGGTAGCCGTAGCTGATAGCCCGGTTGGCCATGACTTCATTGCAGGCCTGCACGCAGCGGCCGCAAAGGATGCAGCGGCTGAAATCCCGGACGATGAGGGGGTTCTCATCCTCAGTCGGGTACTGCTTCTCCTCGCGGCTGAACCGCGGCTCGGTGATTTTGTAGAAGTACGCCAGGTCCTGCAGGCGGCAGTTCCCGCTTGCCTCGCAGATCAGGCAGTCATGCCGGCCGCTGGCCAGCAGTAGTTCGACATTCAGCTTGCGAGCGCCGTGGACCCTCTCCGTCTCCGTGAAGACTTCCATGCCGGGGCTGACCGGCGTGGAGCAGGCGGCGACGAGCGAACGGGCGCCGCCGACCTCGACCAGGCAGATGCGGCAGGCGCCCGTGGGGGTCGAGCCCTTCAGGTAGCAGAGTGTGGGAATCTCGACGCCGCCGTTGCGTGCCGCGTCCAGTATGGATTGGCCCGGCTCGAAGACAGACTCTTTTCCGTTCAGGATGAATGTTGTACCGCCCATGATCGCCTCCGTAATCACTTATGTTACAAAAAACATGAATTATGTCATATTTGACATATATTTAATGCGATTCATACAACCATGGAGGCATCGATGTCAATACACAAAAAAGCAATGAGGCAAGAACCCGGAATCAGCCTGACTGTGCCGTTGATTTCAGGTTTGCCGCGGTCATTGCCTGGGAGAAGCCGCCTCGTTCCGGCCGGACAGATTTACAGGGCAGGAAGCGGTTTGCTCCGTGCAACCCGTTCCGGCTGTTCGACCGGAGACGGAGATGGGAGTGTCCGCTTATGAAGTGGCGTCGCCGGAGAGGTCAGTTTTTTTGTGAGGTGTGTTTTTTTATGAAAAGGTTCGTCGTTTCGAGCCAGGGGCGCATGGACCGCGTTCCGCCGCCGGCGCTGACGATTCGGAGGACGCCTGCGGCGTCGCGGATGCGAACGCCGCCCAGATGGTGAATGGGAGTGTCGGCGAAGAGTTCGGGGATCATGGGGGTCGAAGGTCCCAGCAGGACGGTGTGGCGGGAATCGCCCAGCCCGGCCAGGATTTCTTCCAGGCTGTCGTAAAGGATCGTTGTCGCGGTGATAAGGGCGACAGTGGCCTTTTGCAGCACCTCCTGGCGCTCCCTTGCCCCGAGGACCAGGCCTTTGGACGCGTCCTTCTCCAGAATCGTCAGGGACGCCCCGGTGGCTTCGATTCTTTCGACCAGGGGTTTGAAGCGCCCGACCATCGCGACCCGATCGGCAGCGGTCATTCCGATCCGGTCGAAGGCGTCTCCAAAGGCATCGCAGCGTTCCTGACGGATCAGTGCGTTGGCGGTTGCCAGGGCAATGGCTTTCTGCCGGGGATTGCCCTTTTCGATGAGCCAGGCCAGAGTGGATGCCGCTTCCGACCCGATCAAGGTTTCCTGCGGGGGAAAAGGCGGACATTCAGGGGGAATGTCCGCCTTGGGAACGGCGGAAAGGCCGAGAAGGCCGTCATCGAGCAGGATGGCGATGTAGGTGTCGCCGATGCGGGCATCCGCTACGGTCCGCTCATGGGCAAGTCGAATCATGAGGTGGTACAGGCGGTCCGCGATATCGCCGGCGTTTTCCATCCGCGCTATCCTACTTCCTGCGGATCCGGCAGGGCAGGTTCTTGATGTTGGGTGTTCCGAACTCCTTCCCCAGCTTCCCGACCGACGTCAGCATGTTGAAGTTGGACTTCCGCCAGTCGTACTGGGTCTCAGGCGAGCCTTCCGGGAACCACCAGCCCAGGGCAGGGCTTACCACGCGGGGGTCGATGATGTCTGTGACGCGGGCCTTCTGGGTGATGGAGCCGTATTTCGTCTCGATGACCACCTCGTCCCCTTCGGCGATGCCATACCGTGCCGCCGTGTCGGGGTGAATCTCCACCAGCGGATTCGGCCTTTTCTCGCGCAGCTTTCCCACCCAGCGGTAGGAAGACAGCAGGTAATAACGGCTCTTGGCGCTGATGGCAAGCAGGGGGTACTCGGGGTCGTCGGCCTCGGGGAACCCCGTGAACTCCGGCAGCGGTTTGAGCTTGAACTTCTCGGCCGTGCTCAGGCGCAGCTCCACCTTGCCGGTTGGCGTGGGGAACCCCTTTGCCTCGTAGGACCGGTTCCCCGAGGGGCCCTTCAGGTATCCCTTCTCTGCAAATTGAGCGTAGGTGAGCCCCGCCGGCCTCAGGAGGTCCTCCAGGAACTCCTCGTGATTCTCGTGCCACAGCTCTGGAGGGGAGACCCGCTTGCCCAGTTCGTTCATGATCTTCATGTCGGGCCAGCAATCCCCGGGCGGGTCGACGACCTTCGGACGGGCGAGGATCATGCCGTGGCCGATGCCGTAGTGTCCGATGTCGTTCATCTCGTACTGATGGGCCACGGGAAAGACGATGTCGGCCATGGCGGCCGTGGGCGTCATGAAGATCTCCGCGACGGCGACGAAATCGAGGCTCTTGAAGGCCTCGTAGGTGAGCCGGCTGTCGGCCCAGGCCACCATCGGGTTCGTGCACATCCCGTAATAGCCCCTCACGGGGTAGGGTTTGCCCTCCAGGACGGCCTTTCGGAAGAAGGCCGGGGCGATGGTCATGAGCCTCGGGATGACGCGGTAATGGGCGCTGATCATCTCCGTGCGCTTGTCGGGGATCAGATCGGCGCGCACAAAAGGGGCAAGCCCCATGATCTTGGGGTCCCGGGCGTTGACGTTCCCGCCGGGGACATCGAGATTGCCGGTGATCCCCATCAGGCAGGCCAGGGCGCGGGTGGCATCAAAGAGGTTCACGTCGTGTTCGATGGCATTCCCCCACTGCAGAGCGGCGGGCCTGGCCTCGGCGTACATCCGGGCCGCCTTTCGAATCGATTCCGCGGGGACCCAGGTGATCTCCGCAATCTTTTCCGGGGCGTATTGCTTTGCGTGCTGCGCCAGCTCGTCGAAGCCATAGGTGTACTTCTCCACAAAGGCCTTGTCGTAGAGGCCCTCCGCGCAGATGACGTGGATGATGGCGAGGGCGAGGGCCTGGACCGTCCCGGGCCGAAGCTGGAGCCAGAGGTCCGCCTTTTCGGCGAGCTCGGTCCTTCGGGGATCGACGACGATCATTTTGGCGCCGCCCTTGAGCTGGGCGCCCACCTGGCTGTAGATCTGCCCCTCCTCGCTGGTGGAGGCCAGGTTGCTTCCCCAGAAGAACATCAGTTTTGTCGGGTTATGCAGATCGGCAACCGGATAGAAGCCGCAGGTATGGATGCCGGTGATTTCCCGGCCGGCGTGGCAGACATCCTGGGAGGCGATGACGTTGGGTGATCCGAAGATGTTGGCCAGGCGGATCAGGACGAAGTGCTCCAGACCCTTCGGCATGCCGACGCCGAACCCGACGGCGCGCGCGCCGTGCTTTTCCCGAATGCGCAGGAGATTTTCCGCCGTCTCGTCCAGCGCCTGCTCCATGGAGATGCGCTGCCACTTTCCCTCGCCCCGCTCCCCGGTCCGTTTCAGGGGGTGCGTGAGGCGGTCCGGGTGCGCGAGGCGGTCCGCAGACACCCTGCCCTTGTAGCAGGTGTAGCCCCTGTTCAGGTACCCTTCCGGATCCCCCTTGATCTCAACGATGCGGTTGTCCCTCACGCCCACCAGCAGGCCGCAGCCGCCGTGATCCATGCGTGCGCAGTGCGTCTTTACCCAGCGAAGATCTCCATCCATGACATGTTCTCCCGTGTCGTTCATTTTGTGTTCGCCGCCTGGATTTCCAAGCCGTCTATTTGAGTTTTTCCAGCTCCCTGATCAGCATTTCCAGCGAGGGGCGCTCGTTGATATCGTGGACGTCGATGTAGCGGATCACGCCCTGCTTGTCGATCAGGAAGATCGCCCGTTCCGACACCCCGTCGCCGCGCAGGATGCCGTACTCCGCCGCAGTCCGACCATGCGGCCAGAAATCGGAGAGCACCGGGAACCAGAGCTTACCCATCTGGTTGGTCCAGGAAAAAAGCGTCGGGATGTTGTCCACGGATATGCCCAGCAGAATCGCGTCGTGGGCCTCGAAAAGATCCTTCATGATGTTATAGCCGGGCCACTGGTCGGAACAGACCGGCGTCCAGGCGGCGGGCACGAAGGTCAACACGACATTTTTCTTGCCGGAATAGTCCTTCAGCGACACCATCCCGCCGGAGACGGCCGGCAGGCTGAAATCCGGCGCTTTCTGGCCCACCCGGACCTTCAGCGCGCTGTCCGTCGGTTTCAATCGGCCTGCGTCATAAATGTTCCCCTTGTAGGCATCGGACAGGCCGAATGCAGGCGGCGCCGTGGGCAGGATCAGAAGGGTCATGAAAACGGCGATCAGCAACGGGGAGCAGATGGTTCTTTTCATGGGTTTCCTCCTATTTCAGCCCGGACAGCTTGACGATCTGATCGAGAAAGGCATCCACTCCCTCAAATGCGCCCAGTTTAGAGTAAAAAATCCGGTGTGAGCCGTCGGGGTTGATCCGGACGCCGATGAAGTAGGGGGTCCTCGGTTCCCCCAACAGCTTGTAGAGCTTGAAATCCCCGTCTGAAAAGAGGGGAAAGGTCACATTGTACTTCTTTTTGAAGACCCCCACTTCGTAGTCCGAATTGCCGACGCCGATGCCCAGAAGCTTGATTTTCCCCTTCAGCGCCGGATTGCTTTCAATCTTGCTGAAGAGTCTGTTTACTTTGGGCGCCTCGGCCTGGCAGTAGGGGCAGTACATGCTGAAGATTTCGACGATCACCACGCTCGCTTTGATCTGGGGAATTTTGAAGGGGCCGGAAAAGAGCAGGCCGGACACCCCGAGATAGCTCTTGTCGGCGCTGTCCTTGGGGGCGGGCAGGGTGAAATCGGGCAATTGCCCGCCAACGGCCGGCAGGGTTGCCGCCGCGAGGGGACCGGTCAAGAAGCAGGCGAAAAGCACCGCCAGCAGGAAACCCACAGTTAACTTTTTCATATTCCAGACCTCCATTGCAGGATTCGTAGGCGCGCAGGATCTTTCCCGGAAAAACGAAACCGGGCTTGCGCGGTTCGCTTTCCATAGCTTCCCGCTGTCGTAAAAGCAACAACAAAGATGGTTCGCGTTTGCAGTGTCGGATTGAATGCGGAGGCAGTTCGAGAAGGTGGGGGTGGCGTCATTGTGTCGCAGTGTAGGAGATCTCGCTGTATTCGACGTACCGCTCATAGGTCTTGACATCGTTCTGGAAGGGCGACAAGAAAAGCGTGAAGAAACGGTCTCCCCGCACCAGGTGGATCAGGACCGGCTGCGCATAGCCCTGCTTGAAGAAGGTGACGGTCGCCTCGCCGTCGGATTTTTTTTCGCGGCCGGCCAGCGCAATGTCCGCAATCCTCACGTCATCGGGCAGGCGGACGGCGTCTTTTCTTCGTTCCTGCTGCTTTTCCGGGGTCATGTCGGCCGTGTAGGTCCAGTAGGCGCGGCCGTTCAGATCCAGGTGCAGGACATGGTCCACCTGTTGCCGGACCGCCTCCGCCCGCAGTTCCCGGCTGACGCCGGTGATTTTCCTTACCGCCGCGCTGAGGCTGTCGTTCATCAGGGTGTCCCGGATCCGCGGTGCGGCAATGAACAGCATCAACCCGATGAGCAGGATGACGAGGGCCAGCTCGATCAGGGTGTAGCCGCGTTCAGTCGGATTCCCAGTTGTTGATGTCCTTGTTTTTTCCATCTCCGCCGGGTTCGCCGTCGGCCCCCAGCGAACTCAGGTCGAAATCGCCGTGGACGCCGGGGCTGAGGTACACGAACTCCTTGTCCCAGGGGTCCTTCGGCACCTTGTTCCGCTCCAGGTAGCCCCCCTGTCTCCAGTTTCTGGCCTGCTGGCCGACGGAGGGGGCTTCCACCAGCGCCTGAAGTCCCTGCTCGGTGGTCGGATAACTGCCGTTGTCCAGCCGGTACAGCTTCAGGGCGGTTTCAAGGCTTTCGATCTGAATGCGGGCTTTTGCGCGCCTTGCCTCGTCGGGCCTTCCCATGATTCTGGGAATGATCAGGCCGGCCAGGATGCCGAGGATCACAATCACCACCATCAATTCGATCAGAGTGAAACCACGCTCTCCTCTTTTCTTCCTCAAATTCATCATTTTTCAACCCCCCGTTGCATGAAACTTCTCTGCGCCCCGCCCCCGGTCCGGCAGGAGCCTTGCGAAAATGTTACCGGACCAACTGGTTCATTTCAAAGATGGGCAGCAGGATCGAGACGACGATGAAGCCGACGATCAGGCCCATCAGCAGGACCATCGCCGGCTCGAGCAGGGATGTCATCATCAGGATACGGGATTCGACTTCCCGCTCGTATGAATCCGCGACACGGTGCAGCATCGGTTCCAGATTTCCGCTCTGCTCGCCCACGGCGATCATCTCGATGACCATGGGCGGGAAAAAGCCCCGCCTCGCAAGGGATGCGGAGAACGGCTGCCCTTCCTCGACCTCCCGGCCGGCGCTCAGCAGGTCGTCTGCGATGAGCCGGTTGTCCACGACGTTCCGCACGATCTCCATGGCGCTGAGCAGCGGAACGCCGCTCTGCAGCAACGTGCCGAGGGTCCGGCTGAAACGGGCTACCGCCATCTTCCGGATGACCGGTCCGAAAAGGGGCGCCGTCAGTTTGAGACGGTCCCAGAAACGCCGTCCCTTCTCCGTCTGTGTGACGGCATATCTCAGGGCCAGGAAGCCGGCCGCGGCGGCCAGAAGAATGACCCACCAGAACGACTGGAGAAAACGGCTCACGGCGATGAGCAGCAGCGTGATGCCCGGCAGGGTCTGGTGCATCTCCTGGAAGATCCGGGTGATGTTCGGCACCACGAAGGCGACGAGGAAAAGCAGGACCAGGCTGCCGATGAGGAACATGAAAAGCGGGTAGGCCAGCGCCGAACGGATCCTCGTTTTCAGCGCCTGCTGGCTCTCGCTGAAATCGGCCAGCCTTTCCAGAACCAGATTGACGGTCCCCGATGCCTCGCCGGCGCGGATCATGTTGACGTAGAAGGGGGGGAAGGTCCCGGGGTGGCGCGAAAAGCTTCCCGTCAGGCTGTTGCCCTCATTGACGTCCTCCCGGATCTGCGCCAGCGTTTTTTTCAGCCGGGGGTGCGCGGTCTGGGAAACGAGGACCGACAGCGAGGGCACCAGCGGCAGGCCGGCCCCAAGCAGCGTGGCGAGCTGCCGGGTCATGACCGATATTTCCCGCAGGCTGACCTTGCCGGCAATGCCCTCCAGGGCTTTGCGGGCGGGGGCATGCCCTTGCTGCTGCGCCGACGACTCCTTCAGCGTAACGGGAAATATCCTGGTTTCACGAAGCTTCTGCCGCGCCCCGGCGGCGCTGGCGGCGTCGACGATGCCCTTGAGCCTGTGGCCCCGGTCGTCAAGCGCTATGTATTCATAAACCGGCATAAAGGCGAGCCCGAAACGATGCGGATTGAGGAAAGAGACGGTTCACGGGACCCCTCACTCCGGCAGTGCTTCCGTCCTCTCCGGAATCACGTCAATGTCCCGCTTCAGAATGCGGGTGACCCGAAAGACCTCTTCGATCGTGGTGATCCCCGCCAGCACTTTGCTGGCCCCGTCGTGAAGCAGATTGGTCATGCCGTGCCGCAGGGCCAGGTCGTTGATCTGATTGGCATCGGAGGTTTTCAGGATCAGGTGCTTGATCTCGTCCTCCAGGATCATGATTTCAAAAATGGCGGTCCGGCCCCGGTAGCCTGTTTTCATGCAGGCATGGCATCCCTTTTTCCGGTACAGCACATGTTCGGATAGCAGGTCCCGGCTGATGCCGGCGTTTGCCAGCGATTCGTCGTCCGGTATGTACGCTTCCTTGCATTTCGGGCAGAGGACCCGGACGAGGCGTTGCGCAATGATCGCGAGTACCGAGGAGGTGACCAGGAACGGTTCGATCCCCATGTCGATCAGGCGCGTCACGGCGCTGGCGGCGTCGTTGGTGTGGAGCGTGGAAAAGACCAGATGGCCCGTCAGGGAGGACTGGATGGCGATTTCCGCCGTTTCCCGGTCGCGGATTTCGCCCACCAGGATGACGTCGGGATCCTGTCGGACGATCGAGCGCAGCCCGGTGGCGAAATTCAGGTCGATCTTGGGGTTCACCTGAATCTGGCCGATCCCTTCGATCTGGTACTCGATGGGGTCTTCGATGGTGATGATGTTGATTTCCGGGTTGTTGATCGTGGACAGGGCCGCGTAGAGCGTTGTCGTCTTGCCGCTGCCGGTGGGGCCGGTTACCAGCAGGATGCCGTAGGGCGACTTGATCAGCTTGTGGAACAGGTTGACGTTCCTGCCGTCCATGCCGAGATCGGACAGTTTCAGCATCGACCCGGATTTGTCGAGCAGCCGCAGCACCACCCTTTCGCCGAACGCGGTGGGGATGACGGAAACCCGAATGTCGATGCTCCGGTCGGCGATCTTGATCTCGATCCGCCCATCCTGGGGCAGGCGCTTTTCGGCGATGTTGAGCCGCGCCATGATCTTGACGCGGGAGGTCAGGGGCGACTGGATCCGGCGGGGCAGGCTGAGAATATCGTAGAGAATGCCGTCGATGCGGTAGCGGATCTTCAGGGCGCTCTGGTAGGGTTCGATGTGAATGTCGCTGGCCCGATCGCGAATGGCGCCGGAGAGCAGGAGGTTCACCAGCTTGATGATGGGGGCGTCGCTGGTTTCATCCAGGAGGTCGCCGGTCTCTTCGATCTCGGAGATGATGCGGTCCGTCGACTCTTCGCTCATTTCCTCGAAAAATTCCTTGGCCGTGTTCCGGCTCAGGTCGTAGGCCAGGTTGATCGCGGCCTGAATCGCAGCCTGTGTGGAAAGGACGGTTCGGCAGTCCCTCCAGCCGAGCAGATTTCGCAGGTCGTCGGCGGGCTGGAAATGGGCCGGATCGTTGACGGCGACGAGGGCACCCTGCGGGGTTTCCAGGGGCACCATTCGGAACCGTTTCAGATACTGAATGGGGATCCGGCCGGTGAAGTCCGTGTTCATCTGGTCCGTGGGGAGTTCCGGGCAGAAGGGGATCTGAAGCCGGGCGCTCATGGCTTCCAGAAAGCCCGCTTCGGTGATGGCCTTTTTCTGCAGAAGGATCTCCAGCAGGCCAGCTCCGTTTCCACGGAATTCCCGGACCGCCTCGGCCAGGGTATCCTCCGGGACGCCGGCGCGGATCAGGAAGTCATAGGATGACAGGATCTCGGATACGGGTTTCGCCGGTGTCGAATCGTTTCGGGTTGCCGTTGTCGGTTCCATGATCTGAAAGGCGCGCCTACTTCTTCTTTTTCTGCGGCGTGGTTTTGATCGTCCCCTCCTGAAGGGACTGCATGTAATCCTTCTTGTCCTGATGGATGTCCGTGGCGTCCTCCGGTTTCTGGATGATGCGCGGGGTGATGAAGATAAAGAGATTGGTCTTGTCGCCGACTTTCGTCTTGTACTTGAACAGCCAGCCCAGCAGCGGGATGTCGCCCAGCAGGGGAACCTTGTAGATGCCGTCGCTGGTGGAATCCTCGATCAGCCCGCCGATTACGACCGTGTCGCCGCTCCTCACGGTGACGGTCGTCTTGGCCGTCCTTTTCAGGGTGGTCGGGGCCAGAATTTTCTGGCCCGTGCCGACGTCCTGGGTCTGCGCGTCCAGCTTCGTGACGGACTGGTCGAGTTTCAGGCGGACGAAGCCTTCTTTGTTGATCTGGGGCGTGACCTTCAGCGTGATCCCCACGTCCTTGTACTCGTAGCTGCTGTAATTGATGGTTGCGTTGGTCGTCGTGTCCTGGCGGGTGACATAGGGGACGTTTTTGCCCACGGTCATCTCGGCTTCTTCGTTGTCCAGCGTCAGGAGCTGCGGGGTGGCGAGAATGCGCACGTCCGTGTCGGCCTGGTAAGCATTGATGAAAGCGGCAAGGTTCGGAAAGGTGATGTCCGCCCCGCCGACCGTTGCCACCCGAATGGCCTGGCCGATCACGCCCAGCGTGAGGCCGGAGGCGAGCGAGGGAAGCGACGTGATCGTGCCGGTCGACGTCCCGGATGTCGTGCCGGTTGTCGACGGCGTCAGCAGCCCGGTGGAGATGGGAAAGGTTCCCCCCTCGCCGCTGCCGCTGCCGATACCCGTGTAGCTTTCGGAGATTTTCATCGCGCCCATCCATTCGACGCCGAGCTTGAAATTCTTGCTCGCGTTCACTTCCATGATCAGGGCTTCCAGGTAAACCATGGACCGGGCGATGTCGAGCTTCCGGATCACGTCCTCGATGATCTGGTAATCGGCCGTGTCGGCTGTGATGATCAGCGAATTGGTGGCCTTGTCGGCCACGATCTGCACCGACTTGGATACCGCCGCCGGTTTTCCGTCGGGCAGCTTGGCCTGCTGGGGAATCGTCGTCAGGACCTTGGCGGTCTCTTCCGCCCGGGCGTTCTGGAGGTAGTAGACGCGGATCATCCCCGTCCCCTTGGGGATCTCCCGGTCCATCAGGGCGATCAGCTCCTTCACCCGGATCGTGTCGTTTTCCGTGGCGGCCACAATGACGGCATTGGTCCGCTCGTCGGCGACGATTTTGACCGGGGCGAGGGCCCCCCGCTGCTGCTGGAAAACGCTGATCAGCGACTTCAGGGTGTCCGCGGCCGAAGCGTGCTTGAGCGGAATGTAGGAGATGGTTTCCCCGGCGCCCTCCACATCCAGGGTGTCGATGATCTCCTGCAGCCGCCTGATGTTGGAAAGGACGTCGGTGATGACCAGCATGCCCGTCGGCGGATAGGAGAGGATGATGCTCGACCGGGAGACGAGCGGGTCGAGCACCCGCTTCATCTCGTCGGGGCTGGCATGCTCCAGGGAAACGATCTGGGTGACCATTTTGTCTTCCGACGGGGTGACGCCGTCCGGGAGCGCCCTCGTCGCCAGGCTCTTTTCCCTCGCAATCTGTGCGGGGACGATCTTGATCACGTCTCCCGACGGGACGGTGGTGAATCCGTTGACTTCCAGGACCGATTCGAAGACCCTGTAGACTTCGCTCACGGCGATTTTCTTGGGGGAAACGACGGTTACCTTGCCCTTGACCCGTTCGTCGAAGATGAAATTCTTCCCGGTCAGTTCGCTGATGAACTTGATGAAGACCTGGATGTCTACATTGTCGAAATCGATGGTGACATACCGGGCGCCCTTGGCGGCGTCGCCCGCCGCTGTCCGCCTGGCAGGCTGTTCCGGCCTTGAGGATCGGGCCTCCGTGGAGGGGGAAGAAAGCGGCGTCGCAGCGATCTGCGCCCCGGGCGCAGCGGCCGGCAGTGCGGGTGAATGCTTCGCGCCCGCGGGTTCGTTTTTGGGGCGGCCGGGGATTTCCGGCGCATTCCGGTTGCCGTTCCGGCCGTTGGGGGCTTTCCGGTAACCCGCTCGAATGGCGGCCTCTTCCGAATCGAACACAACCCGGTGGTAGGCCTCGACCTTGTCATAGTAGGTCATCCCCGGGAGATGATAGCGCTTGCTGTCCCGGTTCCCGATCACTTTGATCTTTTTCGTGTCAGGGGAAACGAGGGCGGGGTTCTGCAGGGTCGGCCTTGCCGGACCTTCGGTCGTGGCGGCCTTTTCCTGCGATTCCGCGGATGCCGACGGAGCGGCTGTCGTGACTGTCCGGTCGTCGCCGGCAATGCGGGCTGCCGGCGCCGTCGCGGGAGCGAAAAGAGAAAAGACGAAACATGCCGCCAAGAAAAGCGACAGCACCGCCCCCTTGCGGGGCGACGGATCCGTGAATATTTTGAGGGCCGTCAATTGCTTTGATTCTCCATCATCTTCCGGAACGCTTCCGTGGACCGGATGTTCGCCAGATCGCGATCCTGCCTTGCCCACTCGACGACCTTCGGATCGATGTCGATCGCCGATTTCAGATTCGCAAGCGCCCGGCCGGCATCGCCCCGCTGGGCATAGAGGCAGGCCAGGTTATAGTAAGGGTCGGCATATTGCCGCTTCTGCAACAGGGCCTGTTCGAACAGGGAAATGGCCTCCGCGTGGCGGTTCTGGCCCATGTAAATGACCCCGAGGTTGTTCATGGCATTCACATGTGCCGGATCGATGCCCAGCGCCCTCTTGTACAAAGCCTCCGCCTGCGCGGTTTCGTTCCGGCGCTGCGCGGCCAGGGCATCCCGGTAAAGGGTGTTTGCATCGGCCGGCGACCCGCTTCCGTCGCGCTTTTCCGGTTCGGAAGGCGGGGCGGTGACGATGTCCGGTACGCCTTGCGGAACGGATGTCGCCGCACTGGAAGACGCCGCTGCGGGTACCCCTGCGGATTGCCGCTGTTTCATGTCCGCCGGGCGCTCCGCGAACAGCATCAGAGCAACCCACAGCGTCACTGCAGTCACCGCGGAGGCCGCTGCCATGGCAAGCGCCAGCGCCCATCTCCGTGAGGGCCGCGACAGCCTTCCTGCACGGTGCGAGATGATTCCCCCGTAGGGACCGTAATGGCCGTCTTTCTCCTGCTGGGCCTTTTTCAATGCATCGTTGATATAACTCATTTCATCAATTAGTCAAGTTATTTGGGGTAGCGGAACCATTCCCGGGGCGATCCGTCAGAAGGAAAATAAAGAGACGACGCGGTTGCTGAATGCCAGCGCCGTAACGGCAGCCAGAAGCAGCAAGGCGATCACCAGAAGCGTCCACCGGTTGTGACGAAGCGCCCCGGGGACCCTTTTCCCGGTCAGATAAGCGGGGCCGATGTCGTGGACGGCCTCCCGCACGATGCGCCGGTCGATCCCCTCCTTCCCCTGAGCGTAGGCGATCAGCATCGCCCGGTCGCAGATGGCGTTGATGCGCCTGGGAATTCCCCGCGAGTGGCGGTGGACCAGCCGGGCGGCCGGCGGGGAAAAGAAAACACCCTCCCTGCCGCCGGCGACGGCCAGCCGGTGCCGAATGTAACGTTCCACGTCGTCGCCGTCCAGGGGATTGAGGTCATAGCGGACGGTGATCCGCTCGCTGAGCTGTTTCAGGGACGGGGACGACAACATCGCCTGAAGCTCCGGCTGGCCGATGAGCACCATCTGGATCAGCTTTTCCCGCTCCGTTTCCAGGTTGGAGATCAGACGGAGCTGTTCCAGCATCTCATGGGAAAGATTCTGCGCCTCGTCGATCAGCAGGACCACGTTTTTCCCTTCGCCGTAGCTTTTCAGGAGGAACCCATTCAGGGCGTCGATGCAGCGCTTTTTCGACCGCTCCCCAACCTGCACGGGGATTCGGAACTCCTGGTTGATCGTTTCCAGAAGTTCCAGGTCCGACATGGCGGCATTGAAAATGAGGGCGCTCTCCACGGACCCGTCGAGGCTTGCCAAGAATGACCGGCAAAGGGTCGTTTTTCCCGTTCCGATCCCGCCGGTCATGACGACGAACCCCTTCCTTTCGGTAATGCCGTAGATCAGGTGGTTCAGCGCCTCCCGGTGGTGGTCGCTCAGGAAGAGGTACCTCGGGTCCGGAGACAGCTTGAAGGGGTTTTCTTTCAGGCCGAAATAGGATGCGTACATGGCTTACCGGAATACGTAGTTGAAGTTTTCCTGCCGCCCCTGCCGGTTGATTCGAAGGGATACGCTCGATCCGGATTTCATGATGTTGTAGAGTTCCATCATGTCGTCCGCCGTTTTCATGCTGCGGTTGTTGATGCCCTGGATGATATCTCCGTTGTTCAGGCCGATTTTCTGGTAGATGCTGCCGCTTTTGATGTTCGAAATGATGAAGCCGTCCGGCGCGCCGGCTGAGAAATAGGGCCGGATCTGGGCCTGGCTCAGCATCGTGCCCAGGTCCTTCAGACCGGCTTCGATCTCGTTCCGGTTGACCGCAATCGTCCCGTCCGGCAGGGGCGTTGCCGTCGAGCCGGGCACGGCCTCACCCGCCTCGGGACGATCTGGCAGGATCGGCTTTTCGCTGGTTTCCGGAACCCGCAGGACCTGCTCCCGGTCATCGATCCGCACGGCTACCGCGTTCCTCATGATCCGGACAACCCTCGCGCCGCCCGCCATGTCGCCCACTCGGTAGAGCCGCTGCTTTTTCCGGCTTTTGTCTTCAATGATCGCAAAGGCGTATTTGGGGTCGCCGGCCACGGTTCCCCGGACTTCCAGCGCCCCGGCGCTTTCCGATACGCCGGCTGTCCCTCCCGGGGGGCTGCCCGCCGAGCCGAAGAGATTCCGTTGGGGAATGATCCGGTAGGCATCGGGGGACTCTTTTGCGTCCGTGACGGCGACGGACGCCGCCCCGGGCTCTCCGGATGAAATGCCCGTCTTGAGCAGCCGGAGATTCAGCGACTTGTAGAAGATGCCGGCGGCCTGATAGGCCAGAACGGTGATGACCAGCAGAATCAGCGCCGTCCGGTAGCGGTCCGACCGGGACAGCAGGGTTGGAAGCTCCGGAAGCCGCACACTCCGCCAAGTCCATTTTGATAAGATCGCCGGTATTTTCATCATTGCTATTTGAATTTGACAACCGGGTTTCCAATGGTGCCGACCAGGGAAAGGGAAAACTTCTGGCTGCCCTGTCCAGTCATTTCGAAACTGCCCGTCAGGCTGATCGGACTCGCCTTGACATCCTGCCGGTTGAGCGTGATGTCGCCCGACAGGGAACCGCTGATCCGGTCGCCGGCAAGTTTCAGCCTGCTGACGGTCAGGACGCCGTTCTTGAGGTTCAGTTGGGCATCGACCCTGCGGAAGTCCAGCCGGTCGATGCCCATCAGGCTCTCCCGCAGGGGATAACTGCCGTTGATCAGGGTGAATTCCATCACCCCGGATCCGCCCCGGACATCCCGCATCGATCCGCTGAAATTCAGGGTTCCTTTCAGTTTTCCGGTGACCTGACGGTCCAGCCGCTCCTTCAGATAGCCGTTTTTCTCAATGTCGATGCCGTCGAATTCCATCCTCGCCGCCACCGGCTCCGGAAGGGAAAGGAAACGGTCGCTGTCGAGCCGGGCCTTCATCGTGCCTCCGTAGCCGATCGCCGTCACCAGCAGGGTCTTCCGGCCTTTCAGCAGGCTTAGATATTCGGGTTTCACGGTCATGGCATCTGCCTGGAAAAGGGCCGCCGGGCGGTCGCCGGTTCGAAGGACGATTTTCTCCAGATTCAGACCCGGCGGAAATGCCGGTTTCACGGCCCCGATGAGAAGATTGGCCTGAGGATTCAAATCCGACAGGGAGGAGGAGAAAATACGGGCCATATCCGTGCCCGGAAAACGCAGGTAGAGGAAAACGCCCAGAACGACCAGGGCAAAAAGGGTGTAACCTGCGATCGTTTTGACGGTAGTCAGCTTCATTTCACCGAGTGCCCGGCTGCAGCGGCAGGTAGGTGCTTGCCTGCAGCGTCATCGTTAAATATTCGGGACGTTCCTTCATTTTGGCAATGGCGATTTTTCGAACACTGACCAGGTCCCTGGGGGATTCGACGGCAAACAGGAAATCCGTGATCTGCTTCATGGTCATGGCGTCCAGCTTCATTTCTGCGGAGGATTCTTCAAAGCCCCCCGCCGCAACCGGTCGGGACGGATTGATGTATTTGATGTTGGGCTTCAATTGCGTTTCCGCCGCCTTTTTCTCCAGGTAGGAAAAGAGGGTGAAATCCCGTGGCCTGCGGGCCAGGGCATGCTGAATGTCTTCTGCCCGCTGTTTGAGCGCCGCGTACTCCCCGCCCAGGGCGGTCATCTCCTTGAGCACCCTTTCGTTGGCGGCAATGGACCGGTCCAGCTTCTGCCGGGCTTCCCACAGGGGAAAGACCGCCAGCAGAAGGATCAGAAAAACCAGCGCCGCGGCCGCAGCGCCGGCCGCCCAGCCTTTCCGGGAGGCGGTCAATTTCTCCCAGAATTCTTTCATCGCTTCAAAGACAGCTGCATGTCGAACTCCACCTGCTCTCCCTGCTTGAGCAGTGTCGTGGCCCCGATCGTCACACTGCCGAATAATTTGGATTTTGCAAGTTCCCGCTTGATTGCGTCCACGGCGTCGAAATTTCCGGCCTGCCCTCTGATCGTGACGATATTGTTTTCCAGGGTGAAGCTGCTGAGCAGCAGTTCCGTTCCGGTCGGTGCCAGCGCGGAGATGTCCCGAAGGACGTCCAGCACCCTGACTCGCGGCCTGGTTTCATCCATGCCCTGGGAAACCTTGCGGGCCTCCATCATTCCGGCCTTCATCTGGGAAAGGGGGTCCACGATTCTTTTGGCTTCCGGGTTGTATCGCTTGAACAGGGCGGTGATCTCGTTTTTCAGGCGGGTGTTTCGCACATCCGCGGAGCGGTAGTCCAGATAAGCGTCGGTCAGGCCAAGCAGGGCAAACAGCAGGAGGCCGGCTGCCGCCCAGCGGAGCTTCCCCCCGAACCGGACATAGGCATCCTTGAATTTCTCGTCCTGTTCACTGAACCGGAGGCCCATTCCCCGCTTGTGGCCCCGCGTGGCCAGGGCCAGGGCCTGGTTCAGAATCGCCGGCTGCCACTGTGCGCGAACAGCCGGGTCCATGACGATGTCGCTGCTCTCCGCAAGATCGGCCGGGAAAACCGGTGCTGAGAAGGCGCGGGACAGTTCTTCCCGAAGGGGCTGGTAGAGGGAGCCGCCGCCGGTCGTCTGGATCCGGGAAATGCCCCGTTCGATGTGTCCACGCCAGGAAAGGAAATCAACGGTCCTTTTCAGTTCCGCCAGCAGCGATGCACAGGGTGGCAGGTCAGCGGCCGCCGGGCCGGTCTGTTCCCGCCTCTTTCTCCGTTCCGCCTCGGCGAAGCCGACACCCCAGCTTTCGGCCAGCGCTTCCGTGGTCTGCCGGCCGCCGAAGTCGAAGTCCCGAACCTGGATGAGCGATCCCCGGTGGACAAAGGCGGCGACGGTCCGGGTGGCGCCGATATCGATCAGCAGCTCGCAGCCCCCTTCCGTCCCTTTTCCGAAAAGACGGGAGGCGGCCGTGATGCCGTCGATGTCCAGGGGCGCCGTGACTCGGACCTGTTTTTCCAGCATCGCCAGGCGTTCCCGGACGGCGGATTTGGGTGCAGCGGCAGCGAAGATCTCCGATGTTTCGGCTGTTCTGACGGTCACGTAATCGATCAGGACATCGTCAATGCCGCAGTGGATCAGCGGCTCCAGCGCGAAAGCGATGGTCTGGCGGATTTTCTTCTCATTGCGGAAGGGAAGCGCGAGGTTGCGAAAGGAGATGTTTCTTGCGGGCAGCGCGGTCACGCAGGTGCAGCCGCGGTATTCGGGATTTTCAAAAAGTTTCTGAAGGGCGCCGGGAAGACCGCCGGTTTCGCCGATCGGAACGATCGAAGCCCCAACGACCCGATGCACGCCCTTCATGATCCTGGCCGCCAGCACGGCCTTGAGCGCGTCTTCTCCGATATCGAGGCCCAATATCTTGTCGGTCATCAATCCGCTTTCCAGGACAGCAGCCTGTAATTTGTCCGGTCCGGCCCCCTGCGAATGACGCCGCTGACCGTCCGTGTCATGCCGTTCATCACCCCGGTAGAAACGATCCTGAAGTAGCTGCTTCGCGTTGTCACCAGCCTTGACGCGATGGAGACATTGGCCATTTCGGGGAGCTTCTGGTACCAGGCGGCGCTGGAGAGGTCTTGTTCCCTGTTTTTCCGGTATTCGTCCATTCGGTCGGCCAGTTCCGCGGTCATGTCCGGGGAAAGTGATCGCAAGACCGGTTTCGGCGCCGTATTGATATTGATTTTACCATCCCCATGAACAGTCAGCAGATGCTGAAGGCCGGGCGCATCCTTTGTTCCGTAGAATAGCCGATCCGTCATCCCCTTTATCATCAAAAGTTCCTCAATGCAATCCAGGGGGCCGTTCTTGGCGGCATAGGGCCTTCCGAGCGCCCGATAATGCGAGCTTTCGGCGCCGGCGCCGGTCACATCCTCGTCCGGATCGATCCAGTCCTTGATCGCATCGACGATTTCCCCGATTTTCCCGGAATCCAGGTTGAATTCCGGAAGCCCGAGCAGCCGGATCAGCAGGTCCCGGACATCCGGGTTGTAGGCATTGCCGTCTGCCAGCCTGTTGATGTTGATCTTTCCGGCTTCGTCTTCAATCGGGACGGTGAAGTAGCCGTCCGGGAAGATCAATTTCGATTTTTCCTCGATCAGGCGGACATTGCCCCAGTCGGCGGTCAGTGCGTCGTATTCGCGCTGATCGGAGAGCAGAAGCGCAGCGCCCGCATCGAACCCCGACTTGGCGATGTACAGGAGCTTGATGTTGTCGCTCAGATTGGCGGCCTCGTGGATGTCCGACCGTGTGGACCGGTTCAGTTCAATGGTTACGGCGACGAGCACGCTGATCATCAGGATGACCAGGATCAGGGCGACGCCGCGATTGTCCCCGTGTCTTCTATTCACGTTCCACCCTGGAAACGGGCAGGTACACCCGCGTCATGAATGTGTGGGGATGCGCCGGATCACCGGAGTTGACCAGCTTCAGCTCGATGTCAATCGCCGTAGGCGCCCTGTTCTTTTGCTGCGCATCGGCATCCGAAGCAGAGTCCCAGGTTTCATGGCCCCTTCCGGCTGCGTCGAAAAATCTGAAATCGACGGAGTGAACCCGGTCACAGAGCACGAACCCTTGCCCCGGACCGGCCCCCCCCTCTTTTTCACGGCGCCGTTCATCGGCCCGAAGAAGGACCAGGCCGTCCCTCTCCCGGTCATCGGCCATGAAATATTCGACGGTGCTCACGCCGGGAGAGCCGTCCTTTTCGCCAAGCGCCAGATTGACGGCGGCCGTGAAGGACAATGCCGCAAAGCCCTCCCGTCCCCGGTCGTTGCGGCGCGCCTTCATCTCGTACCTCCCGCGGTAGGGGACGATGGCGCCAAGGTCCCGCATCATTCGCTCCATCGTCGTCCGGCCCATGTTGTAAATTTCGCTGTCGGATTCCGAGGCCCGGATGATTCGGAACGATCCCGTGTAGGAAACGTAAGCCGTGGAAAGGACCATTCCCAGAATCAGAATGGCAATCAGGATTTCAATGAGGGTAAATCCCCCTTCCTTTTTCCGGGTCATCGCATCTCTTCCGTTTCGAAGTGGACGTTTCCGAAACCCGCAGGACTTCCAAGGGGCTGCAGGCTGTTCATTGCCTCACCATCAGTTTGTACAGGACCACTGTGAAGGTATTGTTTTTTGCCAGCCGGTCATGCGTGACGCGCATTTCCAGCCTTTTGAAGCGGTCGATTTCGGTGTCACGGACCTCCAGCCGCCACCGGTAGTCGGGGAATCCCGCTCCGAAATCGCCGTCCTCCGATTGAAAGTTCCGCGGACCCCTTGCCTCAATCTCAGCCATCCGGCTTTGCGCCAGCAGGGAGGCGGTGGTCAGAAACCGTGCATGGGCTGCCATGGACGCACTCTGGGATTGAGATTGAAAGATGACGACCAGCGCGATCGCGAGGATGGCCATGGCGATCATGACCTCCATCAGCGTGAAGCCGCGCCGTCCGCCCGGCGGAAAACGGTGTGCACGCCCCGCCGTCTTCCCGTCAGGGACGATCCGGATGATTTTCTTCATGATGTCAGGATGCCCTTTGCCTGGATCATAGCCGGTTCGCCGGAGTGAGCCCCCTTCCCTGTCAACGGGAGGTCTTGGAATGGATGGGATGAAACACATCCCATCGTCCCGATCGGGGTCCCCGCAGTGCCGAGGCAGAACGCGCAAGGCCGATATCTGTGATTCATTTCAAACCGGTTGAAACCATAGCAAAATCAACGGCGCTGTCAAGTTGTGATTGGTTTGTGTGCCCCTCTGTGTTCACCTCTTGACCGTCGGGGCGTGGTGTGGTAGAAAACCAAAAAGTGTCTGATTTTACATCGGGAACGGAAAACGAGGAGTTTTTATGCCGCTTTACGATTTTGAATGCTGCCGATGCAGCCATGTCTACGAGGCTTTCCTGAAAGTGGACGAACCTTACGACCAGCTCGAATGTCCCGAATGCGGGGCGACGCAGCCGAAGAAACTGGCTACCGCCTTTCGCACCAATGCCTGGTCGAAATTTCTGGACACCATGGAAAGGAAGGTCAATCCGCACAAGTTCAAATCGTGAATAAAATTCACGGAAACCTGACCGGCCTCGCACCGGCGCAGATCAGAGGAATCGAACAGATCTACCGGCGGCGGGTGCCGCCGGAACGGATCGTCAGCCATGAACTGGCCCGGCAGCTGACCGCCATCTCCCGGGAAATCAACCGCCAGATCGGCATTCTCATCACACGCCGGGGGGAGATCGCCTTTGTCATTGTGGGTTCCCACAAGGACATTCTGATTCCCGGCCTCAACAGCTACCGTACTTTCTCCACCCGCTTCAAGGGCCTGCGGCTGGTCCACACCCACCTGGACGGCGAACAACTGACGACCGACGATCTGACGGACCTGGCGCTCCTGCGGCTGGATCTGGTCTGCGCCATTACCGCCCTTCCGGACGGGCTCCCCGACAAGGCGTACACGGCGCATCTGATCCCGGAGAACCAGGAAGGCGCCTACTGGATGCAGCTTTCCCCGGCGCCGCCTTCCGAACTCACGCTCGATTTCCTGTCATTCATCCAGGCCCTGGAGGGCGAATTCGCCAAAAAACAGAAGACCCGGAAAGTGGATGCAACGGACCGGGCCATTTTGATCCGGGTGGAAAACGATCCACTGGCAGAATCGGGACACGCCCTGGATGAGCTGAACGAGCTTGCACGCTCCTGCGGGGTCGAGGTCTTTGATGCCGTCCTGAAGCACAGGGCACAGCGGGATCCCCGGTTTCTCCTGGGGAAGGGCCAGCTTTCGGATCTGGTGATCCGGGCGTTGCAGATGGGCGCCAATCTCCTCGTATTCGATCACGAACTCACGGCGGCACAGATCAAGGCAATCGCCGATTTTACCGAAATCCGGGTGGTCGACCGGACCCAGGTCATTCTGGATATTTTCGCCCGGCGCGCGCACAGCCGTGAAGGAAAGATTCAGGTGGAGCTCGCCCAGCTGCAGTACCTGCTCCCGCGGCTGGTCACGAAGAACACCGCCATGTCGCGGCTCACGGGCGGGATCGGCGCCAGGGGCCCCGGTGAAACCAAGCTGGAGATCAACCGACGGCGCGTCCGGGACCGCATTCACCGCCTTCAAAGAGAACTGCAGAGCGTCCAGAAGGCCAGGGAGGTGCGGCGGGTCCGCCGCGAAAGAACGGGTCTTCCCGTGATCTCCATCGTGGGATACACCAACGCCGGAAAATCGACGCTTTTGAATGCCCTGACGAAAAGCGAGGTCTTTACGGAGAATCTTCTTTTTGCCACCCTGGACCCCAAAAGCTCGCGGCTCCGTTTTCCCCGAGACCGGGAGGCGATTATCACCGACACGGTCGGATTCATCCGGGATCTGCCAAAGGAACTCTTTGCCGCCTTTCGGGCCACCCTCGATGAGCTTCACGAGGCGGACATTCTGCTCCACGTCATCGACATCAGCAATCCGAACTTCGAAAGTCAGATCAACGCCGTGGAAAACATCCTGCAGGATCTTGCCATCACCGGGAAACCGACGCTCCGCGTGTTCAACAAAGCGGACCGCTTCCCCGACAAAAACAGGTTGAACAACCTCTGCCGACGATTCGGCGCCACCGCGATTTCCGCCCTGCGCCCGGAGACCCTGCCGCCGCTGGTGGCTGAAATCGAAACCCTGGTCCTGAGGGATCGGACAGACCATCCGGTCGCGGATGCCTGAGCTTCGGAAAACAACCGGACGATGCGGAAGAGGCGGCCCACCGCGTCAGGATTCGTTCGCGGCGATCGCCGTCGCTACATGATGCCCTTGTACCACCCGCCGTCGATCTGGATGGCGGCGCCGGTGATGTAGCCGCTGTGTTCGGAAGCCAGGAAGGCTACGAGGCTGGCAAATTCTTCCGGTGTGCCCAGACGGCCCATGGGGATGGACGATTCCCACCTTTTGATGATGGCCTCGGGCGTTGTTTTTTCCTTTTCCGCCGTGGCCTTCGCGAGATTCCGGACACGGTCGGTCAGCGTGTAGCCGGGGCAGACGCTGTTGACCGTGATGTTGAAGGGCGCCAGCTCGTTGGAAAGGGACTTGGCCAGGCCGATCACGCCGGACCGCACCGTGTTGGAGAGGATCAGCCCGTCGATGGGCTGCTTGACCGCGATCGATGTCATGTTGATGATCCGCCCCCATTTTTTCTCCTTCATCACCGGCACCGCTTCACGCGTCATCACGATGGTGCTCATGAGGTTGAGCCGGAACCCGTATTCCCAGAGTGTGTCGTCGATTTCCAGAAAGTTCGTTGAAGGCGGGCCGCCGGCGTTGTTGACCAGAATGTCCACCGTGCCGAAATGCTCCACCGCCCTGCGAACAAACTGTTTCGCCTGCTCCAGGTCCGTGACATCGGCGGGAATGGCCAGAACCTCGCCACCCGTTGCCCGGCGGATCTCCTCCGCGGCAGCCGGCAGATAGGCGTCGTCCAGGGAACCGATGGCCACTTTTGCGCCTTCTCCGGACAGTCTCATCGCCACAGCCTTTCCGAGGCCCATGCTCCCACCCGCCACCAGCGCGACTTTGTTTTTCACTCCCAAGTCCATTGCCCCCTCCTTATGGTCATGTTGGGTCCAAAATATGGAAGACCGGTTTGGTAAAACGACATCTGTGACGGCACCATATTATAAAAAAAAATATCCGTCAATCGCTTGACAAAAAGAATCATAAATGCAAATAGGAATTGACAGATGTTTTGATTTGTTTTAAAAAGTTATCAAATTTTTTCGGATTTCCTGAAAATGACCGATTCCGTGAAGAGAGAGAAATCGAATCTGCACAACTTGGCGGGGCTGTTGCGCCTCTCTCTTCTAAGGATGGGATTAAACCCATCGCCCGTCGTTTTTAGGAAAATGTAGCAGCGCTCCGAAAAAGAATAAAGCACGATCCTAAAGGCCATGGGTGAAAAATCCATGGCCTTTTTCATTGTCCGGCACATTTGGGGCGCCCATGCAGGGCAGCTGTGAAAGGGAGACAGGCATATGCAGGAAGTGATTTGGCATGGAAGAGGAGGGCAGGGGGTGGTTGTCGCGGCGCAGATCCTTGCCGAGGCCGCTTATCTGGAAGGATTCAAGGGGGTGACATCCGCACCGACCTTCGGTCCCGAGCGGCGCGGGGCGCCGCTGACGGCTTCAACGCGGATTGCCGACGATCCGATCCGGACCTTCTCACAGATCGAATTTGCCGACATCACCGTCGTTCTGGATGACAGCCTGTTCGATGTGGTGGACATCCTGGGCAAAGTCCGCGCCGGGGGGCTCTTGATCATCAATACCACCCGGCCCGCGGATCATTTCAAGGTTCCCGCAGAGATCGGCCTGGCGACGGTGGATGCCGCAACCGTTTCGATCAAACAGCACCTGATCAAGGAAGGAGCCCCGGTGGTCAACACGCCCATGCTGGGCGCCTTTGCCAGGGCCTCTGGCATGGTGTCGCTGGACAACCTGGAAAAGGCCCTGCGGGGAAAATTGTCCCGGGAGGCGGTGTTGAAAAATTTTGCCTCGGTGAAAGCCGCCTATGAGGCGACAGAGGTAAGGGAAAAAAGGGGCGGCCGGGGATGAGGAGCGCATGCAGCGGCTGAAAGGGCGTGCCCGAAGGCCCGCGCACGCGTGGAACGGAAAGATGTAAAGCGCCACTTGCGGTTTTGTGTCGGTTCCGCACAACAAGGAGACGTACAATGGAAGAGAAGAGAGACGAAAACATCGCGGCGATGTGCACCGTCGCCATCGGCGAGGCCGGCAAAACAGGAGACTGGCGGAGCGTCCGCCCGGTCATCGACCAAAAAAAATGCATTCCTTCCGTCAAGAACAAGTCGGCCTGCTTCCTCTGCTGGCTCTACTGCCCGGAGGGGGTGGTCAAGGCCGGAATTCCCGTGGAAATCGATCTGGAGTACTGCAAGGGATGCGGCGTCTGCGCGGAGGAATGCCCGCCCCGGGCCATCACCATGGTAAGGGAGGACAAGGGCCATGAGTAATGTCCAGATCATGACGGGCAATCAGGCGGCCGCCCTCGGGGCGAAACTCTGCAACGTGGAGGTGGTTGCCGCCTATCCCATCACCCCGCAGTCCCAGTTGGCCGAGATCCTGTCCCAGTTCGTGGAGAGCGGCGAGCTGAGAGCGGAGTACGTTCGTGTCGAGGGGGAGCATTCCGCGCTCACCGTCTGCATTTCGGCATCCACCGTCGGGGCGCGGGTCTTTACAGCAACCAGCGCCAACGGCCTGCTCTATATGCACGAACAGCTCCACTGGGCGGCCGGTTCGCGCCTGCCCATTGTCATGTGCTGCGTCAACCGGGGTGTCGGCGCCCCTTGGACGATCTTCAACGACCAGCAGGATTCCCTCGCCCAGCGGGATACGGGCTGGGTGCAGCTCTACTGCCGCAACAACCAGGAAATCATCGATACGGTCATCCAGGCCTACCGGATCGCCGAGGCGGTGTATTGTCCGGTGATGGTCTGCTATGACGGGTTTGTCCTGTCCCACACCATGATGCCCGTGGATGTGCCCGATGCCGGTCAGGTCAGGGATTTTCTCCCCCCCTACCGGCCGCATACGATCCTCTCGCCCGACGATCCGAGAAATCTCAATCCCGTTCTTTTCCCGGGGCAGCGCCGGGACAGCGAGGGCGTCCTTCGAGACGGCTACATGGAGATGCGCTACAAACTGCAGGCGGCGCTGGAGAGGACACCGGAGGCCATCCGCGCCGTCAACACCGCCTTTGCCGAAGCATTCGGCCGGGATCACGGCGGGATGCTCTGGGAATACAAAACGGAAGACGCGGAGGTGACCCTGGTGGGCATGGGCTCGCTGGCCAGCGAGGCCACGGCGGCGGCGGATTTGCTCCGGGCCGACGACATCAAGGCGGGCGTCGTGGGAGTCCGCGCGTACCGTCCATTTCCGAAGGAGGATGCGCGCGGGGTCTTCCGGAAGGCGAAGGCGATCGTCGTCTTCGAAAAGAGCATCAGCTACGGTTATGAGGGCGGCCTCTGCTCCGATCTGAAGGCCGCCTTTTACGGAACGGATATCCAGGCGCCCGTGCACAACTACATCGCCGGTCTGGGCGGCCGAGATGTCAAGGCCCGCGAACTGGCGGCGGCGGCAAGGGATTCCCTGGCCGGTTTTGGTCAGGGGATGAGGGAACCGAAAACCACTTGGCTCAACACATTCACAGGATGAAGCTATGCCCGAAAATCTTTTCAAGCTGAACGCAAAGGAATATATTCTGCCCGGGACGAGGGCCTGTCAGGGATGCGGCCTTTCGCTGAGCTATCGCTATGCCCTGAAGGCGCTCCGGGAAAACACCATCGTAACCCTGCCCGCGAGCTGCATCTGCGTCCTGCAGGGGATCTATCCCAGTACGCCCGTGATGATCCCCTGCCTGAACAACTCCTTCGCCAGCACGGCGGCCTCGGCGGCGGGGATCGTGGCGGGTCTTCAGGCCCTGAACCGGACCGATACGACCGTCATGGCCATAGCCGGGGACGGCGGGACCTTCGACATGGGCATCCAGGCCCTGAGCGGGGCTGCGGAGCGGGGAACGGACTTCATCTATGTCTGCTACGACAATGAGGGGTACATGAACACGGGCACCCAGCGCTCCAGCGCGACGCCCCTGGGGGCGATCACGTCCACCACGCCGGTCCTGACGAAGCAGCAGCACAAGAAAGACTTCATCAAGATCATGGAGGCCCACGATCTCCCCTACCTGGCCACGACCTCGCCGTCCTACCCCATCGATCTCTACGACAAGTTCGTCAAGGCGAAGAAGATCAAGGGGACCCGCTATATCCACATCTACGTGCCCTGTCCGCCCGGCTGGGGGTATCCTCCCAAGGACACCATCAAGACGGGCAAGCTGGCCGTGGAGACCGGGCTGGTCGTGCTCTTCGAGATCGAGAACGGGAAGTTCCGCTTCACGGGCCGGAGCAAGACGCTGGCCGAACGGGGAAACCGCCTGCCCGTCATCAACTATCTGGAGAAACAGGGGCGCTTCCGGAAGATGAACATCGAGCAGCTCAATCAGATGCAGGCTTGGGTGGATGCGAAGTGGCAGGAATATGTCCGGCGGGCGGAGGGGTAGCGGCAAGGACCTCCCGGATCAGGGTGGCGTAGCGTTTGGAGGCGCCGCGACTGGCGGCCACAACCCGGCCGGCGTTTAGCCCCCGGGCGGCCATGGCTGCCGGGTCCCGCAGGAGGGCCAGGACTTGCTCGGCGAGGTCCGGGCCGTCTTTTGCGGTGATGCCCGCACCGACCTCTTCGAGCAGGGCTTTCTCATCCCGAAAATCCTCCATGAAAGGCCCGTAGAGGACCACCTTGCCCCAGGCCGCGGGTTCCAGGATGTTCTGCCCGCCTCTGGGCACCAGGGATCCGCCGCAATACACGACGGTTGCCAGGCTGTACAGCTTGAAGAGTTCCCCGATCACATCCACCACGACAACCCGCTCGTTTTGCCTTTTCCGTCCCCGGTCGATTTCCGTCAGGGTCAGGCTGTCGTCAAAGCCCGCCTGCCGCACCAGTTGCATCACCGATACGGCCCGTTCGATATGCCGGGGGACGAGGATCAGTTTGAAATCCGGATATGCGGCCAGCAGCTTTCGGAAGACATCCAACAGCACGCGCTCCTCGCCCTCGTGGGTGCTTCCGGCCACGAGCACCCTTTCTCCAACGGCGATGTTGAGGCGTGCCGCCGCCTCCGCCTGAAGATCCGGCGAAACTCTGGCTGCCAGGCCGTCATACTTGGCGTTTCCGAGCACGCGGATCCGGTCCGGCGCCATGCCGATCGCCCTTGCCCGCCGGGCGTCGGTTTCCGATATGACGCCCATGACGCAGACGTCTTTCAGGATCCGCCGCCAGAAAAAGCGGGTGAGGCGATACCTTCGAAACGAACGGGGGGACAGGCGGCCGTTGACCATGGCCACACGGATCCCCCGCTCCCGGCAAACGCGGAGGAAGTTCGGCCAGAGTTCGGTCTCCGTGAGCACCACCATTTCAGGCCGGATCAGCCGGATCATTTTTCGAACGACCCGGGGAATATCGAGGGGAAAATAGAGAAGCGCCGTGGCTTCCGGAATCAGCCGGCGCGCCATCTCCTGCCCCGTTTCCGTGCCCGTGGAGAGAATCAGGCAGGCTTCCGGAAAATCCGCGCGCAGGGAAGCCACGATCGGCGCGGCGGCCGTGACCTCTCCGACCGAAACGGCGTGAACCCAGATCCGGGGCGCTCCCACCAACCGCTCATAAAGATCCGGAGGGTTGAAGCCGAACTTGGGCCCCGCGCTGGAGCGGTATTTTCCGGTGAAGAGGATCTTCACCCCGTAATAGGGGATGAGAAAAACGGCGGCGAGGGACAACAGGATATTGTAGAGCAGGAACATTCAGCGCCTCCGGTTGCGGGGCAGGGGCCCGGATGCGCGCCGCATCGGAAACGCCGCGTTTGACATGCCGACTGCAATTGTGTATGAGGACAGCATGAGGAAGATCGCACCTTCCATTCTTTCCGCCGATTTCAGCCGGCTGGGCGAGGAAATCGCCGCCGTGGAGGCCGCCGGCGCGGACTGGATCCACATCGACGTCATGGACGGCCACTTCGTCCCGAATCTCACCATCGGGCCCGGCGCGGTCCGGTCCCTTCGCAAGACAACTTCCCTGCCCTTCGATGTCCATCTGATGATCGAGCACGCCGAGCAATACCTGGACGCCTTTGCCGGGGCGGGCAGCGACTGGATCACCGTTCATGCCGAGGCGGCCGGCCACCTTCACCGGACGCTCGCGCGGATTCAGGAAATGGATATTCGCGCCGGTGTTTCCCTCAATCCCGCGACGCCGCTGGCGCTCATCGAGCCCGTTCTTCCGGATATTGACCTGCTGCTCATCATGACCGTCAATCCCGGCTTCGGAGGGCAGCAGTTCATCCGGACGATGCTGCCGAAAATCCGCCAGGCGCGGGATCAGATCGATCGACTGTCCCGTCCGATTGTGCTGGAAGTGGACGGCGGTGTCACGCCCGCAAACGCACGCGAAATTATCGAGGCCGGCGCGGATGTTCTCGTCGCCGGCGCAGCCGTTTTCGGCAGCGGGGATTACCGGACCGCCATCAGCGCTTTGAAGGCTTTCACGGCGCAGTGATCAGGAGACCTTTGCCGCAAGCTTTTCCTGGACCGCCTTCGCTTCCGCGACAGTCCGTTCGAACAGTTCGGCCACCGTCGGCTCATCCTTGACCAGACCCATGACCTGTCCGACCGGTAGGATGCCCTTCTCCACATCGCCGTCTTCGGTGGCCAGCTTGAATGCCTTGAACCCGTTGGCCATGTAGGCCATCTGCATCGCATTCTTCCAGCCCGAGGCCAGAATCCCTACAAAAAGCTTCAGGTAGGGCATGTTCATCTGCGCGGCGACTTCACGGGAATTGACGAGGGCGGCGGGGAGATCGAGCCCCCTCCGAATGGCCTTTTCCGCCGCGTCCGTCTTCATGACCCGGCAGAATATGCCGTCAACGCGTTTCGAATACAGGGTGTCCGTCACGTCCTTTTCCAGGGAGAGCTTCTTGAAGTTGCCGTGCAGGGGGCTTTCCTTCGTGGTCATGAGGCGCGTGCCCATGGCCACGCCTTCCGCTCCCAGGGCAAGCGCCGCCGCCAGCCCCCGGCCGTCGGCAATGCCGCCCGCGGCAATGACGGGGATCTGAAGGGCGTCCACGAGGCTTGGAATGAGCACCATCGATGTCAGAGCCTCGCCGTGCGCCGCCGCTTCGTTGCCGGTGGCGATGACGCCGTCCGCTCCGTAATCCTGCGCCCGCCTGGCGTGGCGGGCATTCACCACCGTGGCGATCACCTTTCCGCCGTACTTGTGCGCCCCCTTGACCAGCCAGTCGCCCTTGCCCAGGGCGAAATTGATAACCGGCACCTGCTCCTCCAGAAGCACCTTGGCGTTCTCCGCCGCGCCGGGCATGAGCAGTGTGGCGTTGCAGCCGAAGGGCTTGTCCGTGAGTTTCCGGATCTCCTGGATCGCCCGGCGCGTCTGGGGAGGATCCATCGGACCGGTGGCCAGAATGCCCAGGCCGCCGGCATTGGAGACGGCCGCAACCATGCGGGGCACGCTGATCCAGCTCATGCCGGAAAGCAGAATCGGGTACTTGATGCCGAACAGTTCGGTAATTCTTGTTTTCACTTAAAAAAATCTCCTTATGGATTGATTTCAAAGTCCTTTTATAAATGATTTCGAGTTCTTGCAAAAATCATGTGCTTCCGACGGTGCGACTTCTTTCGCCGGTCTTGCGCTGCTTCGTGCTGCCGAAACCCTCTCATAACAGGAGCAGGCAGGGCTGAAAACCCCGCCTGCTCACGGAATGGCGCCTTGAAGACCCTGAAAGCCGGAATGCTCAGGCCTGCAGCGTCCGGCCGATGGTCATGATCTCCGCTTCCTTGGTCCCCTCGTAGAGTTCGAGGATTTTGGCATCGCGGTACCACTTCTGAACGGAATACTCGTCAATGTAGCCGTAACCGCCGTGGAGTTCGACAGCATTGTTGGCGCAGAAGACCGCTGTCTGGCCGCTGTAGAATTTCGCCATCGCCGCCAGATGGTAGTCCGGCCGGCCCACGTCGACCAGCCAGGCCGCCTTGTACACGAGACCCCGCAGGGCCTCGATCATGATGACCATCTCGGTGAGCTTCTTCTGGGTAAGCTGGTAATTGCCCAAGGGCTGACCGAAGGCCGTTCTTTCCTTCACGTACTTGATGCTTGTCTCCAGGCAGGCCTCGGATAGGCCCAGCCCCTGCGCGGCGACCATGACGCGGGTCGTGTTGAAGAAATTCATCAACTGGATGAAGCCGCGTCCCTCCTTGCCGACCAGGTTGCTCTGCGGCACGCGGACGTCTTCCAGGGCGATTTCCGCCGTATCGCTGGACCGGATGCCCATCTTGCCGCGGATCTTGTTCCGCGTGACCCCCTTGGAATCGGCCGGGACGATGATGAGGCTGAAGCTGTTGTGCTTCTTCTCCTCGGGGTTGGTAATGCACTGGGTCACCATGAAGTCGCAGACCGTCCCGTTGGTGATGAACATCTTGTTGCCGTTGATCACATAGTCGCTGCCGTCCTTCACGGCGCGGGTTTTGTAGCCGGCCACGTCGGTCCCGGCGTTGGGCTCCGTGAAGGCACCGGCGCTGACCTTTTCCCCGGAACAGACCATCGGCAGGTAGGTCTTCTTCTGATCTTCCGACCCGTACTGGAAAATCGACTCGCAGCCGAAGGTTGCAGCCACCACGTTCAGGCCGATCCCCATGTCGATCTTGGAGAGCTCCTCGGTGATGATGGAGTTTCCCAGGATCCCTGCCCCGGCGCCGCCGTACTCCTCGGGAATCCAGGCGCCGACCAGGCCGTTGGCAGCCGCTTTCTTCCGGATCTCCGGCGTGTACTTTTCGTGCTCGTCGCACTCCTTTGACACAGGCGTGAATTCCGCCGCGGCAAATTTGTAGGCCATGTCCTTCAACATCTTCAATTCTTCGGTCAATTCAAAATCCATCGTCTCTTACCTCCGTCATTGTGTAGTGATTCACTTGCTGTAAGACTTTCTTAATTCCACCTTGCTGATCTTGCCGACGCTGGTCTTGGGTATGGCGTCCACGAAGAGGATTTTGTCGGGCACCCCGTATTTGGGGATGCGCCCCTCGTCAGCAAACTTCATCAGGAACGACCGGACCTCTTCCTCGGTGACCTTGCCTTTGAAGTCGGGTTTGATGACCACCACGATGAAGGGCCGCTCGCCCCACTTGGCATCGGGAATCCCGATGGCGGCCGCCTCGGCCACCGCCTCATGGTGGCTGACCAGGTTTTCCAGCTCCAGGGAGGAGATCCATTCCCCGCCGGTCTTGATCACGTCCTTGATGCGGTCCGTGATCTGCACGTAGCCCTCTTTGTCGATGTAGGCCACGTCGCCCGTGTGGAGCCAGCCGTCCCGCCACAGTTCCTTGGACCGTTCCGGATCCTTGAAGTAGCTTTCCGTCAGCCAGGGGGCCCGGACCACCAGCTCGCCCGTCGTTTCCCCGTCATGGGGCAGGAGCTGACCGGACGGGCCCATTAGGCGGGCATACACGAGGGGCGCCGGCAGACCGGTCTTGATCAGCGTGTTGACCTGCTTGTCCTTAGATTCGGGCAGCATGCGGGGCTTGAGGTTGGCGATGGTCAGAAGCGGACAGGTTTCCGACATGCCGTAGGCGGCGTAGATCTCGATCCCCAGCTCCATCGCGGCAAGGGCCAGGCTTTTCGTCAATGCGGCGCCGCCGATGATGACCTTCCACTTGGACAGGTCGACTTTCTTGGCCACCGGGCTGCCCACGAGCATCTGGATAATCGTCGGCACGCAGTGGGACAGGGTCACCTTTTCCGTCAGGATCAGGCGGAGCAGCATCTCCGGCTCGTAGCGGCCGGGGTAGATCTGCTTGACGCCCAGCATGGTGGCCGCATAGGGAACGCCCCAGGCATGGACGTGGAACATGGGGGTCAGGGGCATGTAGACGTCGGTGGACCGGAAGCGGCCCGGCGTGTCGTAGCAACCGGTAACCAGCAAAAGCGCCTGGGCATGGAGCACGAGCTGGCGGTGCGAGAAGTAGACGCCCTTGGGGAGCCCGGTGGTCCCGGTGGTGTAGAACGTGGTGGCCCGGGTGTGCTCGTCGAAATCCTCGAAATCATACGCGTCGGCCGATCCGGCCAGCATCGCCTCGTACTCGCCGTCGAAAGGGACCTTCGATGTAGGCTTTGCCCCGTCGTCGGTGATGAGGATAACCTTCTTGACGGTGGTCAGCTTGTCCCAGATCGCTTCCAGCAGGGGCAGGAAGTCCTTGTTGATAAGGACGACCTTGTCCTCGGCGTGGTTCATCGTGTAGAGGATCTGCTCCGGCGAAAGCCGCCAGTTCTGGGTGTGCAGGACCGCCTGCATCATGGGGATGGCGAAGAAGCACTCCAGGTAGCGGTGGCTGTCATAGTCAAAGACGCAGACGACATCCCCTTTCCCGACGCCCAGTTTTTCCAAGCCGTTGGCCAGGCGGTGAATCCGTTCGTTCACTTTGCGGTAGGTCAGGCGCACCTTGTCGCGGTAGACGATCTCCTGATCGGGGGCGAAGAACAGCGGCGTTTCCAGGATGTGCTTGATCAGCAGTTGGTAGTTGTAATGATCGCCCGCTTCATAAACCTTTTTTGCCATGTAGTCTCCTCCTTTTTTCGTCACTCAGGGTAGGGTGGGTTGAGCGATTTGCGTCACCGGTGAAAAAGGGCTTCACCGCGGCTCGCGATCCCTTTTGCGTTTAGATGGGCCGCAGGTCATTTGCCGTACTCGAAGACGCCCTTTCCGGTCTTGCGGCCGTAGCGTCCCGCCCGCACCAGTTTTTTCAGCAGCGGTGCGGGCCGGTATTTGTCACCCAGTTCCCGGTGCAGGCCTTCCATCACGCGGAGCAGGGTTTCATTACCGACCAGGTCCGACAGCGCGAGCGGTCCGATGGGGTGGTTGCAGCCCAGGACCATGCCCTTGTCGATGTCCTCCGCGGTGGCGATTCCCTCGTCGAGGGCGAAAAAGGCCTCGTTGAGCATGGTGCAGAGAATCCGGTTCACGGCAAAGGCCGGGGCCTCGCGCACCACGATGACTTCCTTGCCGATCTTCTTTCCCCAGGCCTTGGCGATCTCCAGCGTTTCGTCGGTGGTCTCGTAGCCCCGGATGATCTCCAGCAGGCGCATGACCGGAACGGGATTGAAAAAGTGGGTCCCGATGAACTTGCCGGGCCGTGAGGTGATCGCTGCCATTTCGGTGATGCTCAGGCCCGAGGTGTTCGTGAAGAACAGGCAGTGGGCGGGCACGATCTGTTCCAGCTCCCGGTAGACCTGCTTCTTGACATCCATCACCTCGATGACGACTTCCACGACCACGTCGGCGTCCGCCGCCGCTTCCTTCAGGTCCAGCGTGGGCTTGATCCGTCCCAGAACGGCATTCATGTCCTCCTGCGTCCGTTTCCCCTTCTCCACGTCGCGGGCGAGATTTTTCGTGATCGTTTTCATCCCCCCGTCGATGAAGCGCTGCTCGATGTCCCGCATCGCGACCTGATAGCCCGCCTGGGCACAGACCTGGGTGATTCCGTTTCCCATGAGTCCCGCTCCCAAGACGCAAATCTTCCTGATTTCCATTGTTCCACTCCTTTCCTCGTTATTTTTTATGCCCTTGAGGGCATAATGGGACGAAGCCGGGGGGTTCGAATAAACAAGGTTGATTCAAAAATCAACTTTTACCGGCTTATAGCACATCCCCCCTGTCGTTACAATTGATTCCTGAAGTGAAATGTCGTAGACAGAGATGAATATTCACACCAGGCTCTACCGGTCATGCACCTGATCATCGATGGATACAATCTGATCCGCCAATCCGACGCCTTCCGGCAATCCGAAAAAGTCAGTCTGGAAGAGGGGCGCCATGCCCTGCTTCGAAGCCTGTCGCAGTACCGGAAGCGGACGGGCCACCGGATCACCGTCGTCTTTGATGCCTGGGTGAGTGGATCTCCCGAAGTGGAACGGGACCGCTATGGGAGCATCGCGATCCTCTATTCCCAGCGGGGCCGGACGGCCGATGACCTGATCAAGCGGATCGTGCAGGAGCGGCGGGAGGCGCTGGTGGTTGTCACTTCGGACCGCGAGATCGCGGACTTTGCCGCGCGCCGGGGCGTCCCCGCCGTTTCATCTCCGGATTTCGAGGCCCGACTGCTAGAGGCGGCGACGGGGGCGGCCCGCCCCGCAGGGAATGCCGTGCCGGACCGGAACGGGGTACGGGAGGACCGCGAACCGTCTTCTGTGGGGACGAAAAAGAAAGGCCCGTCCCGGCGCCTCTCCAAAAAACAGAGGGCCGTTCAATCCGCATTCCGGAAACTTTGAGCCGGTTTTGTACGGGGCTATGAAGAACAGAGCTGCAGCATAAAGCGCTCCAGCATCAACCGCTGGTCTTTCGCTGTCGTCTTCATGGCGAGATCCATGTCAGACAGGCTGTCAAGAAATTCGAAAAGGCGTTTTTCCGTGAAACCGGATGCATGGCCGAGCACCTGATAAAGGACGTAGGGGTGGGGGAGCGGGGGTCCGGGCATCTGCTGGATTTCCGGATAAACGCTCTTCTGAAACCGGCCGTAATCCATTCCGGGCCGGTACGCCGCCGGCGGACCGGCATTCAGAAGCAGCCTGGCATGAAGCAGAAGCCGGATTTCCCGGGCAAGGATTGCCAGAATCATCAGGGGAGGATCGCCCTGGTCCAGCAGATCTTTCAGCGTGGCCAGACTGCCGGCGAGATCCTTTTTGAGGAGGGATGCGGTCAGATGAAAGGCCGTCTCCTCCTTCGTTTTTCCAATGACCGCCTCCACATCTTCCGCTGTGATCCTGTTTTTTTCGCCGGCAAAGGTCACGAGTTTTTCAAGGGCGGCCATGGAAGCCCGAAGCGAAAATCCGGTCTTTCTGCCCAATGCCGGCCAGGCGTCTGCATCCAGCGTCTTTCCTTTCGCTTCGAGCATGCCCCGTGCCGATTTCACCAGGGCATTTTTCAGCTTCGGTTCGCCCTTGATCTCGGAAAAATGAAGAATGCGCCCCTTTTCCGCCAGTATCTTGTAGATCCGCTTTCGCTTGTCCACCGCACCGGCCGTCAGGATGAGACAATTCCCTTCGGGAAGACCGGCGGAAAGGGTGTCGCTCAGGCGGTCGGTCTTGTCCCCGCCATGCCCGTTCTCCAATCCCCGGCGAACAGCATATTCGACCATGACCGGCAGCCAGGCCTCGCGGCCCAGCCCGTCATCCCCTTCCACAGTCCGGCGCCAGGCCTCGTCGGAAATCTTTTTCCATCCGTCCTCCCGAAGGTCGTCCAGATGCCATCCGGAAATTCTCAGAAACGTCATGAAATCCCGGGCGGCCCCGGCAGGATCCTGCTTCGCCCGGCCGCCGATTTTCCGGACCAGTTCGGGCAGCGTCTTTTTGGAATGGAAAATGCGGGTGTCCCGGACCACGACCACTTTTCGGCCGGGAAGCAGGGGAATGGTCATCAGGGATTCGCAGAGGCGGTCGATGTCTTCCTGCTCGCCATCCATCAAAAAGAGGTTCAGGTCCCGGTCTTCGGGCGGCAGGAGGCAGGAGATGATCTGATCCAGGGCCCGCCGAATCAGGTATTCCTCATCCCCGTAGAGAAGATAGCAGGGGGCGATCCGGTTCTTCCGGATCGAATCGAGAATTCTGTCCAGGGTTTCCCCCGCTTCGACGGACGGCAGGTCCATGGCCTCGGTCAACATGAATGCATCGGGCTGTTTTGGCCCGTGGCCCGAAGATTCGAAGGACCTTCGGGCCATGGGCCTTGCGGACGACAAGAATATTTCAGACGATGACAAATTTCTGGATGTGCCGGACCGCTTCGTCGGGATCGTCGACGATCTTGATGAAATCCAGGTCTTCCGCGACGATCTTGTCTTCCCGCACCATGGTGTTCCGCAGCCAGTCGATCATACCGCTCCAGTACTCCTGGCCGAAGAGGATGACGGGGAAACTCTTGATCCGTTTCGTCTGGATGAGGGTCAGCGCTTCGAAAAGTTCGTCCAGGGTTCCGAAGCCGCCGGGGAAGATGACGTAGGCAACCGCATATTTGACAAACATCACCTTGCGGACGAAGAAATACTTGTATTCGATCGAGATGTTCGCATACGGATTGGGCTTCTGTTCAAAGGGAAGGCGGATGTTCATCCCGATGGACTTGCCGCCGGCCTCCGCGGCCCCCTTGTTGGCCGCTTCCATGATGCCCGGGCCGCCGCCCGTGATGACGCTGAACCCCTTCTGCGCCAGCCGCCGCGCCAGCATTTCCGCTTTGTTGTAAAAAGGGTCTTCCGCCTTTACCCGGGCCGAACCGAAAATCGTGACCGCGGGCTGGATCCTGGACAAGGCGTCGATGGCTTCGATGAACTCCGCCATGATGCGGAATATCCGCCAGGATTCCTCAATGGACAGAGCGTCGACCAGGTATTGTTTTTCATCCATTGTCTTGTGCGACTAAGAACTCCTGCGCCTCTGGACTTTGGCGAATCTTCGACGGGCTTCGATCGCCTTTCTCTTTTTCTTGACGGAAGGCTTTTCATAGGCCCGGCGCAGTTTCAGCTCTTTGAACAGGCCGCTCTTGGAAAGCTTGTTCTTCAGAATTTTCAGTGCTTTTTCGACGTCGTTGTCGAATACTTTAACCTCCAAACGATTCCCTCCCTTCTATCGCAGATTTTAGATCAGAACATTTCACGCAATTTTCTTTTATTTCCCGCGAGGCGCCAATCCCGGCTTTTCGGCATAAAAAAAGGGCAGTACGGCGCCGCGCGAAATGCCGTGCCGTAATCCACCCTTTCCTGTTGCCTGATCTTAGACCACGCTCCTCACTTGGCGATAACGCTTCCTAATGCTTCGATAAACGCCTCATTCTCTTCTCTTGTTCCAACGGTCACCCGAATGTAGGAGCGGCCGCCCTGGGGACAGTTGAACGGTTTGACCAAAATTCCCTGAGATAAGATTTTCTTGCATACATCATCGGCTTCGAGAGTGCAACTAAAAAAAATGAAATTCGCGTCCGTACGGCAGGGCTGGACCCCTGCGAGGTTCTTCAACCTTTCCAAAAGGTGCTTTCGTTCATGGATAATCCCATCGACCTGCTCCAGCAACGCGGGCTCATGATCGAGAAAAAAGCCCGCAGCAAGCTGGGACAAGGCATTGAGATTATAGGGAAGACGGACCTTGTCCAACTCACGGACCAGTCCGGGGTGGCCGATCAGAAAGCCGATCCGCATGGCGGCAAAGCCGACTTTCGAGAGTGTTCTCAGGATCACCAGGTTTTCGTAACGTTCGAGGAGCGGCAGAAAGGTCCTGCCGGAAAAGTTGAAGTAGGCTTCATCCACCACGACGATGCCCACCGATCGATTGAGAATGGATTCCATCCGTTCGGCGCTGAAGCAGTTTCCCGTCGGGTTGTTGGGATAGCTGAGAAAGGTCAGGGCCGGCATCTTTTCGGAAATGGCCGATGCCATGGCTTTCGCGTCCAGGTCGAAATCGGCGTCCAGGGGAACCTCTGTGATGCGGTATCCGTAATTGAGGCCCGATATGCGGTACATCGCAAACGTCGGAACGGGGATCAAAAGGCAGGCGCCCCGTCTGGCCAGGGCGGCGCAGAGAATCTGGATCAGTTCGTCGGACCCGTTTCCGGCCATCAGCATGTCGTCGCCGACGCCGTAGCGCTCCGCAAAGCGCTTCCGGATCCGGGGTGCGCCGGCGTCCGGGTAGCGGTTCAGGCGGAGGTCGCGCATGCACGCCAGAAACGCATCCTGCAGGGAAGGGGGCAGGGGAAAGGGATTTTCGTTGGCGTCCAGCTTGATCCGGCAGTCGATGACATCCGCGGCATAGGCCTGCTGCTGAAGGATTTCCTTTCGGACCCATTTCCCGACGTTCATGATTTCGCCTCATTTTCGATTCTGATCATATTTCCCACTGCCGCGATCCTTTTATATTTCCACTTATATTTCCACCACCGATTCGCAGCCCGTCAATCGTCAGGAGACTGCGCCGGGGTTTCCGCGCCGTTGAGCGTCCACTCCGCATTGCCGTATTTGCGCTCCAGCAGCCGGGCCTTCAGATCCTCCTCATCCCGGGTCAGACGGTCCTCCTCCAGACGGATGCCCAGTTCGGTCTCGAAGCCTTTCTGCATGGCCCGGCAGAGCGCCCCGATATCCGGGAC
Organism: Syntrophales bacterium; assembly: GCA_034678725.1. GTDB lineage: Bacteria > Desulfobacterota > Syntrophia > Syntrophales > Fen-1087 > JAXDBM01. The sequence continues at coordinate 48,272 of JAXDBM010000088.1, forward strand.
AGGGTCCAGGTGATCGCCGAGGGATGTTACCGATTCCCGAAGCCGGGCGATCCGGTCGCCGCGGGAATGGACCGGGAACATCAACGAACAGGTCCTGCGTGCATCGAAGCCGGTCAGGAGAGAGCCCTGCTGAAGGAAGGATTCTCGAGATCGGACCTGGGCGCTGCCGCAGATCTTCCGCCCGCCGACAAGCAATTCATAACGGGAAGGCAGGGCAAAGCAGGAAGCCGT